>NZ_JAKJSW010000346.1:0-2918 GCF_050337375.1 Vibrio makurazakiensis
AATAATGAGTTTTCGAGACATGGTTTTATCCATCTAATGGTTAAACTTACTCAAAGCGTAGATAAAGCTATACAGTGCTGCTAAGAGTGGTTGTGCATATATTGAACAAAAACTTTTTGGTGTATTTTCTAAGTGTCTGATTTATGAGACAAGCCCGAATTATGGTGGTGGTCATATAAACTATATGAGTTGTCTATATTGATATATTGAGCTGAGCAATATATCATCACGCAAAATTTATAAGATGCTTCTTTCCCTTGTTGTAGCTCCTAAGACTTTTCCTAAACTCTTAAGCTAATGCGCTTACAATGGCAATGATATTGTTGTTAGTAAGAATGGACTCGCAAACGAACATGGAATGGCGATTAGTAATCTTCAATAACAAATAACGCAGAAACGGCACTGACGCTGTCTATGTATCTATTTATTTGAACTTATTGAGGTTCGCATGCTCGACACAAAACTCACTCTAAATAACTTGGCATCCAAAAAATCATTCACTAAAGGGTTAAGCGCACTATTAGTTGCGTCGTGCTTATTTGGTACTGCTGTTTCAGCGAAACAGAATGATGACAATTGGTTCCAACGTTCAGATTTAATGTTACCTCGCCAAATGTCGACGTCAGTACTCATTAATGGTTTCCGTTATGTGCTTATGCCAACAGATCAGCCTGGAATCGAAATCCGTTTAGATACCGATGCTGAGCAAGCGTTCGTTTTTAATTCTTCACCTGAAACTGAAGAAGAATTGATCACAACAATAACCTCAATTGCTGAGGCGCTTAAATTGCCAACTAATGAAGATAACCTAGACAGTTCTTCATTAGTCATTGTCGGTGATTTTAATGTTAGTAAGGTTAAGCGTGAGGTAGTTAAGTTATTCTCAACGACTGATATTGTGGATCTTAGTAGCATGAATAAGCAGCATAATGTTCAGTCTAATGCTCAGCTAGATATACTTAATACTGCATCTCAGGTAGAAGCTCGCCCTGAAGTCGTTTCTATTTCTGTTCTATCACCATTTGATGCTGACGATAGCAAAAAATCTCGCCGTGAAAAGCTGACTCGAGATATAGCACGTAGTGTGTTAGTGGAACGCCTCGAAACTGCACTTGAAACAAGTCAGTTAGCGGTAAGTTCTATAGAAACGAAAGAGCTAGAATTGTTCGACCATCAGTTAATGACTTCTACAACAATGACATTAACGTCAGAGCAAGATGTAGAAGCTGGCTTTAAAGTATTAAAAAACACCTTAACTAATTTAGTCAGTGCTGGTGTTTCACGTAAAGAGTTTGAACAGCACGCTGCCAAAATTCGCCAGCAGTTAGTGACAAACCAGCCGAGCGTTAGCCAGCAAGCTGACGAGATTGTATCAGCGGTTAAACACCATAAGGTTTACGTACAACCTTCAGATGTTCTAATGCTGTTTGATTTCCACATGGCTCACCTAAATAGTGGTGACGTTACAGCTGCATTGCAAAGCGTATGGAATGAGCACAATAGTGTAATGATTACGAAAGGTAATTCAGAGAAACAAAATCTAGGACTAAATCTGAGCGCACTTAAGTAGTTGGTCAAACGACTAAAGTGAAGTAACTCTTTGTTCGGAATAACTCTGAAATAGACATAAAAAGGCCCGTTAACTTGTTTGTTAACGGGCCTTTTTGTTTATTCAATCTACGCAACGTACTGGGCACTTTTGAAAAAAATTAAAGCTTCCAGTACAGCGGGGAATTATTGAATTGCGATAAGCTCAACATCAAAGATCAAAGTGCTCGCTGGTGGGATAGGGCCAGAACCGCCTTTTCCATAACCAAGAGTACTTGGAACAAATAAGCGGATTTTTTGACCTTCGACCATGTATTGAAGACCTTCTTGCCAGCCTTTAATTACCTGCTTCACGCCAAACGTAATTGGCTCGCCACGATCTACTGAGCTATCAAAGATAGTGCCATCGATAAGTGTACCGTGGTAATGCACTTTAACTCGGTCTTTAGCCGTCGGGTTAACAGTGCCTGTACCTTCTTCTAGCACAAGGTATTGAAGTCCGCTCTCGGTTGTAATAACACCTTCTTTTTGACCGTTCTCAATTAAGAAAGCTTGGCCTTTCTCGAAGTTCTCATCAGCGGCTTTGTGGTTGTTCCACGTGCGGTAGATAAAAAAGCCTGCAAGAATGAAAATGATAATTGGGAATACAAATTTGCTCATGGATTTAACCTAAATGATTATAGAGAATGAAAACGTTACTGATCTAAGGTTGAGACAGTAAGTAGTTAATTGTGTTTGCAATGCCTTTAACATCATTGTGGCCTGCAGTCAGCACCTGGTACTTACCGTTAATGATGAAAGTCGGAACAGAGTTGATTTGACCCGTTACTGAAATATCATCAGCCTTTTTAAGGTACTTAAATAGTTCTGTTTGCTGTGCTTTATCTAACTGGTATGGGCTCACTAAATCACGTGAAGTGAAAACAGCATCCAAAGTTTCTTGGCGTTGTTCTGGAGTTACGTCGCCACCCATTTGAACAGCTGCGAAGAGCTCTTCCATGAAGGCATGATCTGGTGTGTCGTTAAGCTGCATTACAGCAGTGTAGAAAATCATAGCGCTGATTTGCGCACTGTCGTTAAAAGTAACGTGTACTTTGCCGATCTTTTGATTGGTTAGAGACTCGATTTCTGGGATAGAGCTCTCCATTGTACGGCAGTGGCCACAGTTGAGTGAGAATACTTCAGTGACAGGAGCCAAATTAAATTCTGTTAGTTCAACGGGAACACGTTGAAATTGCTCACCTAACTGAGGCTCGCTGTTTTCACTACAGCCAGCGATGATTAGGAGTGCAGCTGCGACCGTAATGATTTTTGAAAATGATTTAAACATGTTTTTTTGCTCTATCTATAGTAGTTAGATAATTCTAACC
>NZ_JAKJSW010000347.1:0-2909 GCF_050337375.1 Vibrio makurazakiensis
GGTTTTGGTAGTACTGAATTTCATGTATTAAGAGCGACAGAAGAGTCTGATTCTAAGTATATTTACCAATATACGAACTATGATTCATTCCGCCTTGCTGCCGAGGCAAGTATGTGTGGCACAGGTGGACAACGTCGTGTGCAGACTGACTTTATGAAAACTCATAAAGTCGTATTCCCTCCACTCCCAGAACAAAAGAAAATCGCCTCAATCCTCACCTCTGTCGATGACGTGATTGAAAAAACACAGACGCAAATCGATAAGCTAAATGATCTAAAAACGGGCATGATGCAAGAGCTGCTAACCCGTGGTGTTGGTGTGGGTGGTAAGCCACATGGCGAGTTTAAAGACTCGCCAGTGGGCAGTATTCCGAAAGGGTGGGATTGCTGTTTACTTGATAAAGTAGCAAAGAGAGGTAGTGGTCATACACCTGACAAGAAGAAACCAGAATATTGGAATGATGGTGTCAAATGGGTCTCGCTTACTGACTCATCTAAATTAGACAAACTATACATTTCCGATACTGCTAAGAAAATAAGTCAACTGGGTATAGAAAACTCGTCGGCTACTTTACACCCAAAGGGGACTGTAGTGATGGCTCGAGATGCTGGTGTCGGGAAGAGTGCGATAATGACCAGTTCAATGGCTGTGAGTCAGCACTTTATGGCATGGGTTTGTGGTGAAAAGCTTGATAATTACTTCCTCTACTACCTACTTCAGCATTGGAAGCCACAGTTTGAGGCTATAGCTATGGGGAGCACAATTAAGACAATTGGTTTGCCATACTTTAAGAAGCTTCAAATCCCTGCCCCTTCAATTGAAGAGCAACGAGTAATTTCTGGTGCATTGAAGAGTGTAGATAACAAGATGTTCGCTTTGGAACGTAAACATAAACAACTAACGAGTACCAAAAAAGCCCTTATGCAAGATCTCCTCACAGGCAAAGTTCGCGTTAAGGTCGAGGATTAATCATGAGCCGAGTACACTATTTTCAGCGGTATTCCCAGAAAGAAAACGTTGTCACTAATAACACCTTGTTGCTGTTTTCTCGGCTGTATAACCACAGTCCTGCTAGGTTTGAAGATTTCCTAAATGCCCTCAGTGGTGATGGAAACCTAACCTTTGATGTGGGTATGCAGTTTGCCCAGCAAGAAGGGAATACAAAAAGAAATAGTGTACCGGACGGCTTAATTACCCAGAAAAGCATCAAAGTTGTTATTGAGACAAAGCTATATGGGAACTACGGTTTATCTCAGCTATCGAACCACTTGGAGAGCTTTGAAAGTGAAGATACTCAAGTGCTATTGCTTTTAGACCCACGCAAACCAAGCAATGAGTTTTTATCGCAAGTGATAAATGACGTTAAGAGCTTTAACCAAGTAAACGATACTCAAGTAATTTGCTTGGCAACAACTTTCACCGATATCATCAACAACTTTGATTCTGTCTTGCTGGACTACGACCTTGAGCTGAATGAAATCTTGGCTGACTATCGAGAGTTTTGTGATTCGATGTCTTTGCTTCCTCGTGATGAAGTGGTGATGAGAGCCATCGTTACGGGTTATACGTTCCATGAAAACATGGAGTTTGGTGTTTACTACGATCCTATTGATAGGGGTTTTTCAAACCACGCTTATCTTGGCTTATACAAGAACAAATCTGTGCGTGGTATCGGTAAGCTCACCAAGATTGTTCATGCTGAATACGATAAAGAGATGGGCGAATTTAACGTGCTGGCGTATCAAAAAGGAGCAGGACTGACTGAAGATGAGCAAAGGCGAATTATAGGGGTGATGCGTTCTGCTGAGGAAGTGCATGGCTGGAACGTATACACAGGGCATCATTTCTTTGTTGTTGATGAATTCGAACCGACCAACTTCAACAAAAGCTCTAAATACCCAATTCAGCGGTCTAAGTATTTCGATCTAGGAGAAGTGCTCGATACTGAAGTGCTGCCAAGTGATTCGGAAATAGCAGCACGATTAACAGAGAAAAGCTGGAGTTAACGCATGGCAAATAACGAATTCGATAAAGTGGAAGCGCCTGCCATTGCTCAGCTGGTGAAGCTCGGTTGGACTTACGTGCAAGGTAAATCACTTTCCCCAGAACATTCGAACCAAGAGCGTGCCTATCTACGTGACGTAATACTGGTGAAGCGCCTAGAAGCGGCGATTAAACGCATCAATCCTTGGATAAGCGACGAGAACCTACGCAAAGTATCAAGGGACGTGACTCACCCTAGCTTTGCTGCCTTAATGGAGTACAACCACGCCTTCTACCAAACCATGGTGAATTACCTATCGGTTGAGCAAGATCTAGGGAAAGGGCGCAAAGGACAAACCGTTAAACTTATCGACTTCGATACGTCTTCTAACAACGAATTTCTAGTCACCAACCAGTTCAAAGTGGAAGGGGTTAACCAGAAAATCATCCCCGATATTATCTGCTTTGTGAACGGCATTCCCCTTGCGGTAATTGAGTGTAAATCGCCGTATATCTCTGACCCTATGAGTCATGGTATTGACCAGCTTCGCCGTTATGCAGATTTGCGTGAACAGCAACAAGGAGAAGGGGCAGAGAAACTATTTTGGTATAACCAACTGATGGTTTCTACCTGTCGTGACCAAGCCAAAGTGGGCACCATTAGTTCTAGCAGCCAGCACTATGGTGATTGGAAAGACGCTTACCCATTCAGTGATGAAGCGTTAGCGAACCAGTCGCTACAAGATAACGTAGTAACGTTTCGTTCTGCGGTGGAGGTTCAATACCCTGATGATGTATTAGATGATGACTCTGTTAGTGAATCTAATATAGAAAGCCAAGTCGAACTTATGCAAGCAGCAGAACCCAAAGCCAGTTATGAGGTTTTGACTCATGTGACGGCTCAGCAACGTTTGCTAGCAGGTATG
>NZ_JAKJSW010000348.1:0-2882 GCF_050337375.1 Vibrio makurazakiensis
GTGTTGAATAAGAACTCAATAGAAAACGCGGCAATGGCAAAACAGATAAAAGTAAGGGAGAGTGCTTTTAGTCGACCAGTAAAGCTATCATCACTCTCTGCTAGAGCTGCTGCAATCACGCCGAGTATCAGTGGTGTAATTAATGTGTTCTGACCATAATGCCACGCTGGTATTACGACACCGAGCAGAGTCAGTAGCATCAAAATACTGTAATTTATGGTTTTATTTGCCCAATATAGGCGGACTTTAGAAGGTAATTTCACACTGATTCTTTAACTGATGTAAAAAACTAATCCTAGCAGAAATCAATAGTAAGACTATGATACAAACTAATTTTTAGCATCAGATGGTTAGGAAATCGTCAATAGTACAGCAGGGTATTACTATTTACCTATGCATCGTGCTATAAATCGATTATTCCCAATTAAAGAGCGTTTCCCAATGCAGCTATGCGCGGATAAGACTGCACAGTTTTTTATTCAAAATGAATATCATCAAGTAGAACTCGACGAGCAAAAACTATTACTGTCGTCTATTGGCAGTGAAGAAAGGATCCCATTTACGGTTTGGAACGGGAAAGTGTCTTTAACTCGTGGAGTTTTCTGGGGTTCTATTCAATTCTTTGCTCACACTCATGAGGGTGTGGAGCGTAGCTGGTTAGTGCAAGGTTTACCTTGGGAACAGTGTCGTAAATTCGCTCGTATTGCCATCGCAGCTTATCAAGATTGGCATAACGCTCAATGTGAACAGCTTGCACTTCAACTACCTAAGTGGGAGCGTGGGCTGCATAAACTTGAAAACTTGCCTGCCTTTTTACCAAATTCAAAACTGGTTGAGTGGATCGATCAGGTTAACCAAGATCTAGATAATATGTCGATGACCTTGGATGAAGCTGCACAGAGGTTAAGTCACCGTGTTGAAAAGCTTGAACCTTGGTTAAAGAATTCTGCAGCAACATTACAGCTGCGTAATCAGACTTGGCTCGATCGAGAAAGAGTAAATTGGGAAGTGCTCTTTTCACAATGTGAATCTTCGCCTCTGAATGTTTCGCAGCAGTATGCAGTGCTCATCAATGATGATCATAACCTTATTTTGGCCGGCGCTGGTTCAGGGAAAACCAGCGTTCTGACCGCAAGAGTGGCGTACTTACTGCAAAGTCACCAAGCTCAAGCAAGTGAACTGCTGTTACTGGCATTTGGCCGCGAGGCTGCACAAGAAATGAAGCAGCGCCTTGATGACAAGGTTGGAATGTCGGCAGAGCAAGTGCAGGTGAATACGTTCCATCAGCTAGGGCTACATATATTAAAGCATGTTGAAACTGAGCCTGTTGTTATATCGCCGATCGCTTTAGACAATAACCAAAAACAAGCTTGGTGTATTGATTGGCTTAAAAAGCACTGGATGACGCCAACCAACTTTAAACGTTGGCAAAAACACCTTTCTAAATGGCCAATTGCGTACTTAACGGGTGATGATGAACTAGGCAGTCATGCGTCTAACCCTAAGTTAATTAACTGGTTGGAAAATCAGCTCGATCAATTGACGGCTTCCGGTTTGACCAAGAAAGAAGTTCAGCAACAGCTTGTTGATCACGCCGATTACACGCGCTTAAATAGTGAATTATCTTTGGCGTGGCCGTGTGTCACAGCATGGCAAAAAATGCTCAAAGAGAATAAACACATCGATTTTTCTACAATGATCAGTCGAGCGACTCAATACGTTGAAAACGGTAAATTTGCTCCACCGTGGAAATTCATCATGATAGATGAATACCAAGACATCTCGCCCGATAGACTTGCATTAGTCGAGTCTATTTGTGCGCAAGTGAATACAGAGCAAAGAACTTCGATATTTGCGGTAGGGGATGATTGGCAGTCAATTTATCAATTCGCTGGCGCAGATGTTGACCTAACCACCGGTTTTAAAGACCGATTTAATAGCTCAACGATCCATCACTTAGATACGACTTACCGTTTTAACAATCAGTTGGGTGAAGTGGCGAACCGTTTTGTTCAAGAGAACCCACGCCAATTACCAAAAGAGCTGAACAGCTTTAAACAGCAAAAGCAGAAGTCAGTTTATACTGCACCAAGCAAAGATACCGAAAAGATACTAGGTCAAATTAACAATCAAGCGAAACAGAAAAAATCAGTATTGCTATTAGGTCGGAATCACTACCATAAACCTGAGCTGTTAGAAGATTGGCAGAAGATCTACACTTCAATCGATATATCCTTTATGACGTGCCATGCGAGTAAGGGTAAAGAAGCTGACTTCGTGATCATTTTGGCGGTGGATGAAGGTCAGTTCCCGGCTAAGAAAAAACAACTTCATGTCGATGGTGCGTTAACGCAGTCTTCAGATTTATTCCCATACGCAGAAGAACGTCGCTTGTTTTATGTCGCTATGACTAGAGCTAAAGAAAAAGTCTGGATCACTCATAGTGGTGATGGTTCAGGCTTTGTTCAAGAACTTCATGAAAACAACTACCCAGTCATTAAGAAAAAGTAAGGATATAAAATGCAGTTAGAACATGGATCGATCAACTACATTGRGTTTGCGGCGAGCAATATCCCTGCAACCAAAGCATTCTTTGAAAACGTATTCCAGTGGGAATTTGAGGACTACGGAGATGAATATGCAGCATTTACTGGCAAAGGGTTAATGGGGGGCTTTTACGCAAGTGAGCTTGTCTCTAGCACAGAAAATGGCGGTGCTTTAATGGTGTTTTACAGTGCTGATCTAGAGAAAACCTTAAGTGAAGTAGTGGATGCTAAGGGTGTCGTTGTTCGTGAGATATTTTCTTTCCCAGGGGGAAGACGTTTCCATTTTACCGAACCGAGTGGCAATGAAATGGCAGTGTGGAGCGATAAGTAACCTGA
>NZ_JAKJSW010000349.1:0-2880 GCF_050337375.1 Vibrio makurazakiensis
ATTTTCAACAAGCTATTTCAGCACTCATTGAGCAAGTTAATGCAACTCCGGTTGGCCAAGTTCGTTGCATTCAAAAGCTTACAAAAGCTCCTTCGTTTTCCCTTATCGAGTGGATCCATGCTCAGCCAATGTTTCCTAAATTCTATTGGCAATCACGAGACACTCGAGAAGAAGTCGTCGCACTAGGAAAGATTCACACTTTTACTGATCCCGCACCCGCTTATGCAATCCTTGGTGATGACCAAAGGATTTGGGGAGGGCGCTCGTTCGATGGTAATACCGATAAGAACAAGCGCTGCATGTCGTCATTCTTCTTTTTGCCTCAAATTGAATTAATACGATTTGATCAACAGTGGTCACTTGCCGTCAACCTAAGCTCAGATAAAAGCAGTGAAATTGCTGCGTTAAAGCGTTTAAAAATCGATGCCGCTAACCTAGCGCCTTTAAGTGCTCACATTCAGCATATTGAACATACGCCAGAGCGTCCTCAGTGGAATGATTTGGTAGAAAAAGTATTAGACGGTATTCAGGCCAACGATTTCAAAAAAGTGGTGCTGGCTCGAAAAACGACCCTTTCGCTAGATGTGCCAATTCACGCTGCACAATTGCTTAAAGCCAGTTACCAACAAAATCATAATAGTTTCCACTTCATGTTGGTTTTAGATTCTAAGCACAGCTTTATAGGTTCGACACCTGAGCGCCTTTATAGCCGGCATGGGTCAGAGTTACATACTGAAGCGCTCGCCGGGACGATTGGCCGAGGAGAGAACGCCTCTCACGATATGGAACTGGCAAATTGGCTTGCTCAAGATGCAAAGAACCTCAACGAAAACCAATATGTTGTCGATGACATTATAGAGCGCCTAACCCCTGATTCAGAGACCATCTATGTTGAAGGTGAAGCGCACTTGGTTCGACTGCGTAAAGTTCAACATTTAAAGCGCAGCATTCATGCTCACCTAAAGCCTGGAGTAAATGCGGTTCAGCTATTGGCTTCATTGCAGCCGACTGCAGCTGTGGCGGGTTTGCCAAGGAAAGAGTCGATGGCGTTTATTGCTGAAAATGAACCTTTTGCTCGTGGTTGGTACGCAGGCTCTGTTGGGTATATTAGCCACCAAAAAGCAGAGTTGTGTGTTGCGATACGCAGTGCACTGATTGTAAATGATCAAGTACAGTTGTTTGCAGGTGCTGGGATCGTACCGGGATCGGAAGCTGAGTTAGAGTGGCAAGAGCTAAACAAAAAAATGTCGACACTATTAAGTTTGATCTCTGATCATCCTCCACTAGGAGTTGCATCATGAGTGATGACCGCGCAATTTTAAATCGAATTTGGAGCGAGACACTTTTAGAAGAGTTATCTCGTCTTGGTGTCGTTGATGTGTGTATGGCACCAGGCTCGCGTTCGACACCACTTACGTTAGAAGCGGCCGCTAATACAGCGTTAACCTTGCACAGTCACTTTGATGAACGTGGCTTAGGCTTTTATGCGCTTGGTCTAGCTAAAGCGTCAGGTAGGCCTGTTGCGATTATCGTGACTTCAGGAACAGCTGTCGCAAATTTATTACCAGCGGTTGCCGAGGCTGGGCTAACCGGTGAAAGGCTTATACTTTTAACTGCAGATAGACCGGTTGAACTGATTGGTTGTGGAGCGAACCAAGCGATTAACCAAATTGGTGTTTTTTCTTCTCATGTGACCGATACGCTAAACCTACCAAGCCCATCGGTTGATGTGGCCCTTAATTGGCTTCTTTCATCTGTCGACCAACTGGTATTTAAGCAATCACGAGAAGGTGGGCCTCTGCATATCAATTGCCCTTTTCCAGAGCCTCTTTATTCCAATAACAGCAAAGAGCATTATTCAGACTACCTGAATTCGATTGATAAGTGGAAAGGTAGCTTAAAGCCTTACACACTTCACCCTATTGCTGAACCTCTACATTGTGGCGAACCGCTGGCTGCAAATTATTTGAACTGCCGTGGAGTCGTCATTCTAGGCTCATTAGCACTAGAAGAGGCTCAGCAGGCGATAGAGTGGGCGAACACATTGGGCTGGCCTGTCTTCTGTGATTCTCAATCCGGTGTCAGTAGCGATTGGGCACATTACGACTTGTGGATGCCGTCGGTCAAAGCTCAAGAAATGCTTTCGCATTGTGATTTTGTTATTCAGTTTGGTGAGCGGATTGTTTCAAAAAGGCTCAATCAATGGGTAAGCCAACATTGTGCAGATTTCTTACCGAGCCAACATGTAGTGGTATCTCCGGGTTGCCATCGAATTAATCAGTTTCATCTGCCATTAACTCAGCTAACGACAAGTGTGAAACCTTTCGTGAGTTCACAACCAAAGCCGAGTTTAATCTCTAACACATTTGGTTGGGCTAATGACCTAATCGAAGTATCAAAAACCAGTAATTCGTTGGCTCATGCTCAGATTTTGAATAACGAATATTTGACTGAATTAGCTATCGCCGTTGACTTGTCTGCTAGAGTTAAGCAAAGAGACCTCTTTATTGGTAACAGTTTGATTGTGCGTTTGATTGATATGTTTTCAAACCTTAGCGGTAATCAAGTATTCAGTAATCGAGGCGCGTCAGGGATCGATGGCTTAGTGGCGACAATGGCTGGCGTTGTACAGGTAACTGAAAAGCCAACACTCATGTTGATTGGTGACACTTCTTTGCTGTACGACCTAAATTCGCTTGCATTGATGAGCAACGTAGAAACGCCCGTGGTGATTGTTGTTACTAATAATGACGGTGGCGCGATTTTCGACTTACTTCCAGTCCCACAGCCGCAAAAACAGAGCTTGTATCAATTACCTCATGGCTACGACTTCAAGAATGCTGCACAACAATTTAACTTACAATACAGTCAGCCAGAAAC
>NZ_JAKJSW010000350.1:0-2864 GCF_050337375.1 Vibrio makurazakiensis
GATCTATAACTAATACCAGTAATCTCAACACCCTTCTTGAGAGTTTAGGGATTACTACCAACAGAGCACTACTAGTTGAGGATAGGTTAGCGTTATACCCACAGTTTTAGACAGCAAGGTAAACCCTAACTAGATTCAGCTTTCCCTTTTTGGTGGCATCACGCCACCATTTTTTTCATCGACGTACATATTATTGAATTTAAGTAATAGCACTAACTTCAACACGATTTCGTCCGAGCTGCTTAGCTTGATATAAAGCTTCATCCGCTCTAGTTATAGTTTCTGTAATTTTTTCTTTTCCAGTTTCAGTGACAACACCAATACTGCAAGTTAGTGCATCCCCGTGTACCCATATATGTTGAGACACTTGACGACAAATTCGCTCCGCAATTTGACTAGCTTGATCAATACCAGTATTAGGTAAAAAAACAATAAACTCTTCCCCTCCCCAACGGGCCAAGCGGTCTTTACTTCTCACTTCATTGGAAACAACCATGCAGAACTCTTTAAGTATGTTGTCACCCATCTTGTGGCCATACTTGTCATTAATCGCCTTGAAAAAATCTATGTCCAAATAGAGAACCGACATACTTGAATCATCTGACTCCACCGACTTAGAGTGCCCTTTCACCCAATCTCGAATTGCGTGTCGGTTCATCGCTCCGGTAAGCGCATCGCGATGGGCAAGCTCAGCAAACTCAAGGTTTTGTGCTCTTAACGTCTTATTCACGTTTTCTAAATGGCTGTGCCTGCGCTCTGAAAGCATTATGGCTTTCCGCGTCCGATATAATTCAGTTAAAACATAGGTCATCGCAACAGTGACCCACAAGGCTAGAAGCATCAAAAACAAATTCTCGGCTTTCATATAAGCCCCTTCGAATTCGATGCTCTTAATAACAATACGATGTTTGCCCAGAGTCGATGAGGAACCCGTCGCAAACTCAATTTTGTTGATATTTGAGTATTCTGGTGCCGAATGTTCTATCTCGATTTTGTTATCAGCCAACCACCACGTCATCACTTGTAGGTTATCAATCGGGATTCTACGTTTGCCTTGTTCAATACCTGGCTGATATTCCATCCCGTTGTATTTGTGGGTATATTCATTTTCAACGGTAGAATACGCTGGGTTAAAGTTACGTAAGTAAGCACGTAAACGCCCTTCACCTGTACCGCTCTGAACGTAGTCGATATTAACTTTAAATGTGTGGTATTGAGATAGGTCTATCCCGATAGAAGAATCAGGATCGATGTGAATGGATAAGCCACAATACGGCCAAGGGTAGTCCGACTTAATTAGCTCACACTCTAATATGTACGCCCCACTTTCAAACTTAAGATCCGAGGTACTTTTACCGCCTTCTCCCTGATCATTAGTAGCGAAGAACGTATAGTCTTTAGGGGAAATTGTTAACACTTTTCTATCGCCATTGACACGATAGAGCTGAACAATCGCAATGGTCAAAATAACGAATATAAAGATGACCTTATGAATCCATTTCACTTTAAGCTTCCTGCTTTAGTCACTACATATGTTTGCTTTAGAGGCCATAGCCTCGACACTGACTAACATCTATTTAATTTCTATATTTATTCTAAATATACAGCCGGATTATAATATAGCCGCGCGTACCGTATACTTTTAACATTCCTTGCCCACGAAGTCATGTTCTAAATTACCCATAAGAAAATCGTAGTTTATAAATAAAACAAGTGCCGAACAAAAGTCGTCAGCAGCCTTTAAGTTTTACTCAAAGCTTCTTCGCATTTTGCTATCATAAACAGACAAAATTAGGGTTAAGCACACTTAGCGAGCCATACGCTTAAACTCTATACACAAAACTATAAATATTAAGAGTAATGTCATGTCTTTATTAGCAACTGGAACACTCAAGAAAATGAGTGCGTCTCTAGATGGCGACGTAAGCTATCGCTTACCTGTCGGTGATGAGATGGTTGAATTGAACCCTTTGATTGGCCAAACTGTCACGCTGACTCACACAGGCAATATTTTTTGTAGCGCTTGTGGTAAAAAAACCAAGAAGAGTTACTCACAAGGCCACTGCTTTGTGTGCATGAGAAAACTAGCAAGCTGCGACATGTGTATTATGAAACCAGAAACTTGTCACTACGACGCTGGCACCTGTCGCGAACCTCAATGGGGTGAGGACAACTGCATGGTTGATCACTTCGTTTATCTATCAAACACTTCAAGTTTAAAAGTGGGCATCACTCGCCATACACAAATTCCAACACGTTGGATTGACCAAGGCGCAACGCAAGGCCTACCAATTTTGAAAGTGAAGACTCGTCAAATATCTGGCCTGATTGAAATTGAATTAGCCAAACATATTTCCGACAAAACTAATTGGCGTACACTTCTTAAAGAAGACGGTGATGACATGGATTTGGTTCAGCGTGCAGCTGAGCTCTTACCCCTTGTAGAATCGACTATTAACGACATTAAAGCTAAATATGGTGACGATGCAGTCGAAGTATTAAGTGAAAATATTACTCCACTTAGCTACCCTGTCGAACAACACCCGACCAAAATCACTTCTCATAACTTTGATAAGAACCCAGAAGTAACTGGTGTATTGAAAGGGATTAAAGGACAGTACTTAATCTTTGATACGGGCGTAATCAACATCCGTAAGTTTTCGTCTTACGAAGTAGAAGTGTCAGCCTAAACATAGTAAGTGCTTCCCTTCTAAAGCTTAGCAGCTATATAAGCCAAGAGTTTCAAAGTAACACGCAGAAACAAAAAGGCTTTCTACCTCATGTTATTGAGAAAGAAAGCCTTTTTCATTTGATGACTCAGCTACTCAGCTAGCATAATGCTTTCAAGCACATTGAATAACAGG
>NZ_JAKJSW010000351.1:0-2831 GCF_050337375.1 Vibrio makurazakiensis
CTGTATTAGTACACCAAAGCTGATCGAAAGTGGTCAAGGGCAGATCCTAGCAACATCTATTTCTGTACCGATGATCATTGAAGATGTTGTTATTGGCTTCTTAGGTATCGATTTGCGCCTTGATGGTTTGGCTGGAATTGTTAAAACAACCGATCAAAACTTATTCAATGGCAGCGGTTCTGTCTACGTTGTTAGCCTCGATGGCTCCGTTATCGCTACTGACAGCTCTTCTATCCAAATTGGCAGTGCTTTCAATAGCCAACAGGTATCCAATGATGTGATGACAGACTTTTTGTTTGGTGAGGAAGTGATAACTCAGTGGAGTGATAATCAACAGTGGTTAATTTCCTTCGCTCCTGTTACGGCTGCGAACCAGACTTGGGGCGTTCTGTTTGAAATGCCACGCTCAAGTGTGATTGCTGATGCAGAAACGCTTGATGGTGTTATTAGCGAGCAAGTTGAGAAAGGGGTAAAAACAGAAATTATAGCCGGTACGATTTTTGTGTTACTTGGCTTAGCGATTATTTTTATTGCGTCTCTTTCCATTGTGAAGCCAATTCGTGAGGTTGTGTCACGACTGGATGATATAGCGTCGGGAGAAGGCGACTTAACTCAACGTCTTGAAGTGAAATCACAAGATGAAATCGGACAGTTAGCACAAGGCTTCAACTTATTTTTAGATAAGCTACAGAATACGATCAAACAAGTGGTAGCGACCACCGAACAAGTGGCCAACACCACAAGTAAAGTAAAACAAACCGCTTCAGATACCCGTGAGAGTAGTGAGTCTCAGTTTAAAGAAGTAGATTTGGTCGCGACTGCATCTGAAGAAATGACACAAACAGCCAGCCTCGTTGTTCAAAATGCAGAAGTTGCGGTTCAAGCTGCTAACAAAGCGAATACTTCAGCTAAACAAGGGCAGCAAGTCATTGAGTTGTCTGCGGAAGAAATGGTTAAGCTGGTTGACAGAATGACCAGCGCTGTACCAATTGTGGAAGAGCTCGCGAAAAATAACGGTAACATTACTGAAATCCTGACTGTTATCGAAGGAATCTCTGAGCAAACTAACTTGTTGGCTCTAAATGCAGCTATTGAAGCGGCAAGGGCAGGAGAGCAAGGTCGTGGTTTTGCTGTCGTTGCAGATGAAGTTCGTAACTTAGCAAGTAGAACTCAGTCTTCTGTGGGTGAGATTAGAGAAGTGATTGGTAAAGTTCACACTGGAACACAGGACGTTGTTGAAGCGATTCAAGAAGGCAATATATTGGCGAATGATACTGCCGAGCATGTTCAAAATGCTGTGAAAGATTTGAGCGCGATATTCGAATCAATCACCGCGATAGGGGATATGAATAGCCAGATCGTCCGTGCTGCTGAGGAGCAGCAATCGGTGTCGGGCGAAGTTAACCAAAGTGTTGCTAACATTCGTGATTTAAGTGCTCAAATTCTAGAGCATGCAGGTTCTTCTGAAGGTGTGGGTAACGAAATTGACCAACTTTCTAAACAGCAACAAAGTTTAGTGAACCAGTTTAAAGTGTAAGTAACGACTAACAAGAAGTTGCTTAGATAAGAGAAAGGCAAGTACCGCGTTAAGCTGTACTTGCCTTTTTAGTCCATTCGTTAGAAATGGAATCTACTCTTCGACGAACCAGTAACCTTTATTTATTAGATCGGTCATCAACGCGATAGCTGCAGGGCTAAGTTGCGTGTCTTCGATRACGTTCGAATCACAAAGTTCTTTTAGGAATGGAGAATCAACGTCTGCGACTTTAATTACTTCACCATTGATGTAAGCAACATTGCTGTCAGTCTCGTGGTAAAGAGCTTTTAAGCCAGATACTCGATGTATGCTACCTTGCACTTCTAAATGTTGTGAAACTTCCTCAGCATTCCATAGAGGTTCTGGTGCAACGATATCTAACTGATGACGTGATTGGCTTAATAGGCAGCCCATGAAGTCATTCACTGTGCCGTTTTCTTCAAACGAAGCTTTCAGCATGTTTGTTAAGTTTTCAAGATCAGAAGTGCGGATTTGACCGTTGTTTTCTTGCACTGAAAACTCTGGATCGTGAAGGTGTACGTCACCCATATCATGAGCTAAAACGAAATCAGCGAAATTGCTCACCAATTCCTGTTCTTTTGGRGAACGGTATCCAATTGAATAGCTCATTGAAGCTTCAAGTGTTGTCCCTTCATGAGGAAAACCTGGTGGAATATAAAGGATATCACCTGGCTCTAGAGTTTCATCGATAATAGAATCGAAACCTTCAATTTGACGTAGAGCCGAAGCGCGACAAGTTTCTTTGTATTGCCCTTCGTCTTTTGCTCCCACTCTCCAGTGGCGTTTACCGTTGCCCTGAATGATGAATACATCGTATTGATCAATGTGAGGCCCAACACCACCACCAATTGCAGAGTAGCAAATCATCAAGTCATCAAATAACCAGTTTGGCATAGATGTAAAAGCATCGGTTAACTGAGCACAACCAGTGTGCCAGTGGTTAGCCGCTTGAACGATCAATTGCCAGTGGGAATCTGCGAGTGTTGAAAACTTGTCTTCGCCGAATGGACCATGCTCAGCAGTCCACTGGTCATTTAGGTTAGAAACAAAGCGTGAATCAACCTCTTCTTCCATAGACAAGCCTGCAATTTCTTCAGGAGAAATTGGGTCGACGAAGTTTTGGAAGCCACCTTTGATGATAGTGGGTTTCTTATGCCAGTAATTGTTAAGAAAGTCAGGCATAGAGAAGCTAAGTTGGTACATAAGAGTCCTGTAAATTGGGTGCTAGGTGCTAGGTGCTAGGTGCTAGTTTGGATTGAAGATCTTGCTGAAC
>NZ_JAKJSW010000352.1:0-2816 GCF_050337375.1 Vibrio makurazakiensis
AGCTTATATACAGCACTGCGAAACTTTGGCTAATTCACTAAACATCCCAGTCACCGCATGTGGTGGCGTAGTCATGCATAATGCCAACAGGTTACCACTTCAACACACCCTAACTGCGATTAAACATCACTGCGAGGTAGCTCAACTTGGCGAACACTTCCTTTCAAATACTGAACGTAGTTTACGTGCAACCACTAAGCTCAGCCGCATATTCAAACCAGAATGGTTGGCCGAAAGTGTTCATATCGCCAGCTTGTGCCAATTCGACTTGGCAACCTTAAAGTACGAATACCCTAGTGAATTGATCCCTCATGGTGAAACGCCTAACAGTTACCTCACTAAGCTCGTCGAAAAAGGGAAGCGACTGCGATTTCCTAATGGTGTTCCTGAGTCCATATCTCTGATCATTGAGAAAGAACTCACTCTTATCAAAGAATTGAATTACCCATTTTTTTTCTTAACTATCCACGACATTGTGATGTTTGCCAAACAGCAAGGGATTTTGTATCAAGGCCGAGGATCTGCAGCAAACTCCGTGGTCTGTTATTGCTTAGAGATCACTTCAGTCGACCCTAGACAAATTTCAGTACTCTTCGAGCGTTTTATTAGCAAAGAAAGAAATGAGCCGCCAGATATTGACGTTGATTTTGAGCATGAACGCCGTGAAGAAGTCATCCAATATATCTACAAAAAGTATGGCCGAGAGCGGGCTGCATTAGCCGCAACCGTAATCTCCTATCGTTTTAAAAGTGCTGTGCGTGATGTTGGAAAGGCCTTAGGTATCCAAGAAACACAATTGGACTATTTCATTAAGAATATAAACCGACGAGATAGAAGCCAAGGCTGGCAGGCTCAAATAGTTCAGTTGGGGCTAGAAGCTCACTCACTAAAAGGTGAGCAGTTAATTCATTTAGTGAACGAGCTTATGGGCTTCCCTCGTCACCTGTCTCAACATGTGGGTGGCTTTGTTATCTCATCAGGCCCTTTATATGAGCTGGTTCCAGTAGAGAATGCAGCAATGGCAGATCGTACGATAATCCAATGGGATAAAGACGACCTTGAGACATTAGGGTTACTGAAAGTCGATGTTCTGGCTTTAGGAATGCTGTCCGCGATCCGTAAATGCTTTTCTCTAGTTAAAAGCATCTACAAACAAGAACTCAGTATTGCCGACATTACACGCCAACAAGCTGATCCGAATGTATACGGCATGATTCAACGAGCCGATACCATTGGCGTATTCCAGATCGAATCCAGAGCACAAATGAGTATGCTACCTAGGCTTAAGCCCGCAAACTATTACGACTTGGTTATCCAAATCGCCATCGTCCGCCCAGGTCCAATTCAAGGTGATATGGTTCACCCTTTCTTGAAAAGGCGCGATGGTATCGAGCCTATTGAGTACCCATCCGAAGAAGTAAAGTCCGTGCTATCTCGGACAATGGGCGTTCCTATTTTTCAAGAGCAAGTTATTAAGCTGGCGATGGTGGCGGCAGGGTTCACTGGTGGCGAAGCTGATCAACTCAGAAGAGCAATGGCAGCGTGGAAGAAAAGCGGAGATCTATTTAAGTTCAAATCTAAACTGATCGACGGAATGAAAAGCAGAGGTTATGAACTTTCATTCGCCGAACGTATTTTTGAACAAATCTGTGGGTTTGGTGAATATGGATTTCCCGAAAGCCACTCGGCGTCATTCGCTGTGCTTGCCTACAGCTCAGCATGGCTCAAATTTTATTACCCTGAGTGTTTCTATACTTCACTGCTAAATAGCTTACCTATGGGTTTCTACAGCGCTTCACAGCTTGTTCAAGATGCTCAGCGTCATGGTGTTACCATTCTTCCTGTTTGTATTAACCAGTCCCAATCAGATCATACTGTTGTCAAACAACAAGGGTCACTCGCTATCCAGTTAGGTTTGAGAATAGTTAAAGGGCTAAGTAAACACGGAATAGAGTGCGTGATCATGAATCGCCCTACTCAAGGTTATACGCATTTAAACCATGTCACTCAGCTATCCATTAATCGAAAAGACATCGAATTACTCGCTTCTGCTAATGCTATGCAGGTTCTATCTGGTAATCGGTATAAAACCCGTTGGCACATGATGGACTCGACGAACGATTTGCCTCTATTTAATCAACTTGAAGAGCCTACGAATACTTACACCCACCAGCCAAATGAGATACAAAGTTTAGTCGAAGACTTCTCAAGTACTGGTGTTACCTTAAATAAGCATCCTATTACTTTGCTTGATGAAGCGGGTCACTTAGGGCGATTTCATCGATTGAACCAGTTACAGCACATCGAGCATAAATCATTGGTGACAGTGATAGGTTTAGTAACAGGGAAACAATCACCAGGCACAGCAGCAGGCGTGACCTTTTTTACCCTCGAAGATGATACTGGCAATATAAATGTAGTGGTATGGGGCGCAACAGCAAGGGCTCAGCAACAAGCTTATTTAACCGCCAAGGTGCTAAAAGTAAAAGGTATTTTAGAGCGGGAAGGACAAGTAATACATGTAATTGCAGGGAGGTTGATTGATATGAGTGACCAACTAGAAAACCTTAAAACACGTTCACGTGATTTCCACTAAATATCGGTACCAAGTCCCACCCTATAACACTTGCCACCAAACAGAACTTACCGATAAATAAAGAGTAACGGGCGCACTCCGATTACTTTGACATTATGCTTTTCCAAAAAAGCGAAAAGGGAGGCAAGCCTCCCTTTGTGTTCAATTCGTTAAGTAATTACTTAACTTCAGCTTCCATACGTCTTTTCTTAAATTCCCTATATAGTAACAAGCTCAAAGT
>NZ_JAKJSW010000051.1:0-24783 GCF_050337375.1 Vibrio makurazakiensis
GCCGCTCTGAGCTTCCAGAAATCGTTAACCGTTACATGGCGGGTGAGTTTGGACTACAAGAGTTCATCACTCACACTATGGGTCTTGATGACGTTAACGAAGCATTCGACCTAATGCACAAAGGCGAGTCTATCCGTACTGTTCTACATATGGATAAGTAAGCAAAAGATTAAGCACTAGTATTAATGGCGCTAATATTTAAAGCGCCATCAACACAAAGCTTATTAACTAAATAGAAAGTCCGTTAGAGATTATTTAACGGGCTTTCTTTTTTTTCGAAGCAAGATTTTTATTAAAGGCAAAACCTTTAATAAAAATCTTAATCCTGTAACTGGGCCATTATTATGTTGTACAAACTTCGTTCCTCTTTACCTCTACAATTGATGCTTGCTGCATTACTTGCATGGAGTATCGCCTTCTTCTTGTCTCCCACTGTAGAGGCAACCCAAGCAAATTGGTATCAATTATTAATGCTAGGGAAAGTCACGTACATTGGCCTGCTAAAAATGGTCGTCGGCCTAGTCGTTATGTTTTCGTTACTTCAAGGGATAACAAGCATTGGCTCAATCACACGCTTAAAAGCGGTCGGCCGTAATACGTTACTGTTCTACAGCTTTACAACCTTGCTTGCTATCTCTCTTGGCTTAAGTGCGTCGTTACTACTACCGGATTGGCAGCCACTAACTGAGCTCACTCCGGTTGGTGACAATGTTCAGTTAATCAGTGAAGACGCGGCAGGGGGCGCAGCCATCGCGAGTAAGCTTTTGAATATGGCATTCGTCAATCCAGTTGCTGCTTTAACGACTGGAAACTTACTCGCTATCGTGGTGTTTTCATTTATGCTGGGGCTTGCTCTACTCTCATCTTTACCTGAGAAGCACCCGATCTTCGAAATGCTTAATGGCATCAATAAAAGTGTAAATACCATTGTGGGTTGGATCATCCGCCTATCACCACTCGCCGTATTTGCGATTGTTTTTGATTTCACAGTTCGAGGTGGTGAATCGCTATTCGAACAGCTCGCACTCTTTGCTCTACTGGTGTTTGCCCTAACTTTTGTTCATGGTGCTCTCGTCCTTCCGACAATAGCGAAACTGATGACCGGCATTAAATATACAACTCTATTTAAAGCCATAGCCGCACCAATGACGATGGCATTTGCGACATCATCAAGCTCTGCGACATTGCCATTAGCTATGCAAAGTGCTCAGGAAAAGTTGGGAGTCTCGCAAAGTACCAGCAGTATGGTATTACCGCTTGGTGCCGTCATGAATATGGATGGAACGGCGCTATTTGAAGGTGTAGCTGCGATATTTTTAGCACAACTTTTTGGTGTTGATTTGACCACATCAGGGCTAGTAATGATTTTTATTATGGCAATGGTCTCATCTGTAGGTGCGCCAGGAATGCCATCGGGTTCCATGTCTGGGATGCAATTGGTTCTATTAGCCGCCGGGATCCCACTAGAAGCGATTGCTATTTTACTGATCATTGAACGACCACTTGATACGTTCCGTACAGCCGTCAATGTCGAGGGCGATATGATTGCCGCACTGGTCATTGATAAATGGCAAAAACAACCAGAACCTTCTGTCGAGCTTTCCGCCACCAAAATCTACTCTGCATAGCGATACTCTAAGTAGCTATAATCAGGATAGTTCTACTTCCATGTAAAAGAGCCCCAAACAAAAAGCCCGTTAGCTTTAACTAACGGGTTTTTTATTCATACTGTGTAAACGGAAACTAAGAGCTTTATAACCGAAGTTAGGCCGTTATAACGGTAAATATCGTCATGATTAAAGCAAGAATGAAAGAAAACACGTTAAAGACACCACCAATAACACTGCCTACAACAGGGAAAAAGTCCGCAATCACCGAGATAGGTTTAAAGACTAGGATAAACCCTAAATAAATCACACCACACCCTACAGCTCGCCCTAACCAAGTCCAAAATGTATTTTCACGCTGTGCGATATCGAACATTCCATCAGCACTTTCTGTCCCATACTCTAATAAGTAAATACTGCCTCTGGCCTTTGTTCTATACCTTTGTAAGGTATTGCCATTTTGCTGAGCAACAACCGACACTACGGCTGGCTCAATCACGTAAAATTGAACCTGCATGTCACCAATCTGAGGGGCTTGAGGGTCGTCACCGATATAGTAGCCACCATCATAAAATGAAACCATCCCGTAGCTTTGTTGCCCGATTTCAGTATCAGACTCTACTTCAAGTTTCTCTAGCCCATCCATTTTTCTCGCTAAAGACCGAGGAAATGAAAACGCGCCAAAGTCCATCTCTTTTGCTTCCAAAGTACCCTGGTTAAATGTGACATTTTGTGGGTTTTTATAAGACTTGTCTCGAAATGAGTTTGAGTTAATCAAGCCGTTAGCCCAAACTTTTTGGTAGCTGTATGTGGTGACCTCTTTTTCACCGCCACCCAACTGTTTCTCCGTCTTGGTGCTGGTATCTTCTTCCCACTGATAAACTTGAACTTCACGAACTAAACGTAAGGCATTCGCGCTCACGTTAAAAGCAGGGTCAGTCAGCACTTCATCAGTGTCCACCATTCCTGACGTATGGATAAGTTTTCCAGCATTCTCCGCGAGAATAGTATCAACGCTTACAGACTTAACGATCGCAGCACCTTCATTGAGGGAGCTCTCTCTTTTGTCAGATCGGTCTTCGTTTTGATTTAGACCAAAAATGGCAATAACAATGAGGATCACACCGGCGACAATGCCTTTAAAAGCTTCGGCTATACGCCCAAACCATGTTCGTTCAATAGTTTCACTGAAAGCATTCTCTACAGAAAACCCATTTTCTTCATTATCACTCATGCATCACCCCCAACATTCAAAAACCCACCACCATTAAGTACCAGTACGCAATAATGATCTGAGGCGAGTATTTAAACAATTTACGAAGGGAATTACAATACAGGATACTTATAATAAGTGAATGTCACATCACGAAAGTCAGCAAATATATGAGGCTAGATTTCGTTATTGATATAAAGAAGCAAGGTTCGACCTAAGGCGAGCTCTACAGCGGCTTTGGCCTCTTCTTCCCCAATAGTAGGAGCAAGTAAGTGCGCAATACGGGTTATAGCATTCTGCGTTGCCTGCGCTGTTACAGGGGCGATGGCATTGGTCATAATGATGCGCAAACTTTCTCTGAAAATTTGATTCTCTCGTAGTGACCGTTCCCAAGATTCAAAAAAACGCTCTTTAGAGCTCACATCAATTAATCGAATTGCTTCGGGAAATATCTTGCCTTGTAATGCAGTCGCGAAATGCATTTTGCTGGGGAAATAACGCTGTATGGAAGACTTAGTGACGCCCATATCCTTAGAGATACGGTCGTACGTCACGGCATCCCAGCCTTCCGCCAAGAAGATCTTCAGGATCAGCTCATCATACAGTTTTTGCTTTTTTTCCATTTCTGCCGCGCTGATTCTAGCCATTACTTTCCCCTACTAAACGTTCACGCACTATACCTTATATGTAGGAAATCACTAACTCCAAGTAGCGATAAAGCATAATGGCACTTGGTTGTTATCGCGACCATTCTGCTCACACTAGCGTAAATTCAAACCTCTGAGTCTGGGCGATATGGCGCTTCTTTTAAGGTATGGCTAATCAACAACTTAAGGTAAAACACTGGTAAGAACCATTCCAAAGCTTCAGTACAGGAAAAGATAGAGAACTTCATTCATATATTTAACCTACTCGGCGCATACGTCGATACTGACCAAGCTGAAATACTTTATACGTTGATTCTTGGGTTACTCAATCAGCAAGTCGTTTACGGTAAACCTATCGCTCCTGAATACATTACATCACTGCTTAGTAAACACCTCACCGCTTAAACGAAATACTTAACAGCCTAAAGACGTAAATCTCACGGGCTTTTTGCATTAGTCATTAATGCATGTTCAGTTCTCTTAAGCATCCCAGCATGTGCACTTCCACCTTCACACTCAGAACACATTCTAAGAAATAATCGCAGACATCGCTCTGTTGAGCCTAAATACGATTGAACTGCACACTAACTATCAAAGCTATCAATAGTTGATCATAAAACACAAACAAAATACAATGCGGTAACAATATTACAACAATAATACCATTATGATCTCCTACGAATGCGTTTCGTTCATTTTGAATAAGAAAGATAAAATCCTGTTAGAGCGACGAGCTGATAATAAAAAAACGGAGCCCGGAAGAGTCACGATTCCTGGTGGCCATATTGAAAAAGGCGAAACCCAAGTACAGGCTCTCACACGAGAAGTTGAAGAAGAACTTGGTATTCAAGCTACTGATTTTACTTATTTGTGTACATTGGAGAATCAAGCAGAAGAGCTACAAATCGTTCATTACTACTCCATAAACTCATGGAAAGGCATGATCTCTTGTTTTGAAGCTGATGCCCTATTATGGTCTCCTATCACAGACCAACGTTTCCCAGAAAGAACATCGGATAAATTGGCATTAAAACAGCTAATGTTAATGAGGGCTTAAATGACGAAACAACTAATAATATTCGACCTTGATAAAACTCTAATTTCAGTAGATTCAATCAGCCTATGGAACGCCTATTTACTCGAAAACCAATTAATTAGCGATTCAACGTTCATTACAAGAAACGACGAATTTATTCAGTCGTACCATAAAGGTGAGCTCAATCTGAATGACTATATCGAGTTCTGCATGCAGCCATTAGCGCACATGTCGGTAGACAAGATAAGTCAGATGGCTCAGCAATTTACCAATACAATGATCATCGATAAGATCTTCCCTAGCGCCAAGAATCTAATCAAAGATTTAAATTCCGATCCCTCAATCACTTTATTGATCATTTCTGCCTCACCGAGCTTTTTGGTCAAACATATCGCGAGAATGTTGAATATTGAACACTATATCGGAACGGAAATCATTGAAGATGAAGGTTGTTATGCACCGCTTATTTCCGGCACTGCAAGCTTCAAGGAAGGAAAGGTGACTCGCTTAAAGAGTTGGCTAACAAGCACCAACACTCATTATGCTGAAACACATTTCTATTCTGACTCATACAACGATTTGCCGCTGTTGTTGGATGCCGATAAAGCCTATGCCGTAAACCCATGCCCTCAACTCACAGCGCACGCGACTACAGCAAATTGGCCGATTTTAACTTGGGAGCTCACCCCATAACTTTAAAATGACCAATTGCTGTTTCGAGTATTTACCAATACTCAGCTTTGCTTAACGCTTCAACGCATTTTGGTGTTTCCAAAATTGGCATAATGGATTCACCCGTCAAAGACTGCGCTAACCAACCGTGTGGGAAGCTCAATGGGAATGGTGCTTTAATGATGTTTTCCTCAACTACCTCAAAGCCAACTCGCGAATAGTAGTTTGGATCGCCGTACGTCACCGCTGTTTCAACGCCCTTCGCTTTTAGTTCATTAAGCCCAAAGTTAATCAGCTTTTGTCCTACGCCTTGTTTTTGGTTTTGAGTACATACTGCCATTGGCGAAAGTAAATACGCGTTGTTTGCGTGCTCTGCGGATAACTTTGAAAAAATCACCGCGCCAATAATGGTTTGATTGCTTTCTGCCACAAAACAATAGAAATCATTTGGGCTTGTCGTTGTCAGTAAGTCGTAACTCAGTTGCCCAACACTGTTACCTTCTTCTGCACTTTCTGAGTCGGTAAATGTGGTTGTATAAAGTTGTTTAATCGTCCCAATTTCACTCGGGTGGTACTGTCTAAAGTTCATCATATTCATCTGTCCAATTATGCTTTTCTAAGCACGAAAAATTGATAGTCATATTCTTTTTGAGTTGTGAAATAGTTCTCTACTTCTCTTTTCATATCTTGGTAGGCCGCTGAGTTGCCCATATCAGGTTCCAAAGTTTTGAGGCGCTGTTTCAATGGTTGATAGTAAGCATCCCAGCCCTCTCGGCTTAACGGGAACTGATTGATAACTTGATACCCCAATGCTTTGGCCTGTTGAATACGTTCAGCGGCCGTTGTCATATCTGGGTATTCTTTTTGCCAGAACTCCAAAGCGGATTGACTTGGTGTTTCGGTTGACCAAACCAAGTCATTCACCACCAGCACACCACCTGCATTCAAGTATGGCTTCCACTGTTGCATCGCTTGTTTGACGCCCATGATATAAGCGCTTCCTTCACTCCAAATCACATCAAACGACGTATTCTCAAATGGTAAGTCGGTCATACTGGCGCAAACGGTTTGTACCTTGCTTTCCAAACCTAACTCAGTGAGGCGCAATTTTAGTGTCTCTAACGCCGGAGCATCGTTATCAATGGCAGTCATCGCGCAACTAATCTGAGACGCGAGCACTTGGGTTGCTACGCCTTTACCACAGCCGATTTCCAACAATGACTGAGGCGAAAACGGAAGATGACTCAGGGCGTGTTCAGTATCTTGCGGCGTTCCCGGCCCTAGCCGTTCTAACCCATCAAAAATACGCTCAAAGTCGGCCATGTATTGCTCATGTTCGTTCATATCTTTCGATAACCATTTCAATCGCAAAGCCTGTTTTTCATCAAAGCCTTGCTTCATTAACCAATCGAGGTGTGCATCGGGCGCTATCTTATCTGCTGACTCATGCCACTCTTTCATGCCTCCGCTACCAAGCATTGCAGCGAGTAAATCTCTAGAGCGTCGCTTTTGCTCGATCTCTTCATCTAGCTGCTTCAAACGGCTTTCAAGCATTGACCGATCAACTTTTTCATCCAGGCACACTTGGCATTCTTTGAGCGTTAACCCACCCGCTTGAAGTTGCTGTAACAACCTCACCCGCTGTAGGTCTCGCTCTGAAAAGCTTCGGTAGCCATTGCTTTGTCTGGTTGAGTTAATCAAACCCAGCTTTCCATAATAGAGAAGCGTTGAGCGACTTAGCCCGACAAGGGCAGCCAATTCTGATATGCGGTACATGCACTTTCCTCTTAATTCGGTAAGCAAGATAAACTATGAAGCTTTAGTCAGGTCAATAACCAATATAGAACTTTTTTCAATCCATGACATTCAGACGAGAAAGTAAGCCCCTGAAAATAACGACTCTCGAAAAATATTTTCATAAAAATCGAAATTAATTTCGTCTTTCTAAAAGTGGCCGCGTCTTATGAGTAACAAGACAGCCAAATCGGCTTAATGACATAACCAACCCACTATTTAGGTAATAAAGATGATTAAAGTAGTTAGTTTTAAAATTTGTCCGTTCGTTCAACGTGTTACTGCCGCTCTTGAAGCAAAACAAATCCCATACGAAATTGAATACATCAGCTTAAGTGATAAGCCGCAATGGTTTTTAGATGTGTCACCAAACGGGCAAGTACCGATTTTGATCACTGAATCTGGCACGACCTTGTTTGAGTCTGATGCGATCATTGAATACATCGAAGATGAATTTAGTCCATTAGAGAATAACGTCACCAATGAACAGCGCGCTTTAGATAGAGCATGGAGCTATCTAGGGTCGAAACACTACTTAGCGCAATGTGGCACCATGAGCAGCAAGAACGGCGAGACGTTTGCGGAACGTTCTGAAAAGCTCATCAAAGCGTTTAAGAAAGCCGAGGATAAGCTGTCAGGCGACACTCAATTCTTCAAATCAAACGAGTTGAGCAATGTCGATATGGCATGGATTCCTTTGCTACACCGTGCGGCCATCGTAAAAGAAAAGGTGGGATATGACTTCTTATGTGGTCTACCAAAAATGCAGGCATGGCAGAAAAACTTGCTGGAAACTGGGCTAGTTGAAAAGTCCGTATCAGAAGACTTCGTCGAACTGTTTGGCAATTTCTACCTAGCTAATACGTACCTTGCGGAAGGTAAAGACATTCAGCAACAAGGCGGTTGTGGCTCCACCAGTTGCTGCGGGTAACAAATGAAAATAAAAATAGAAGAGTAAGTGTGGGGGCGAATATCGCCCCTATTTCCATACAAAGATAAATGCTCTTTTCAGTGGCAACGAGTCCAGTTTACACCCGCCGGAATATAAACAGAGACCCGGTAGCAGCATTGTACTCATGGATAGAGAGCACCTCAGTTGTAGTCACTCAGTTATATAGTAGCTCTGTTATTTTGGGTCTGTAGTAGTAGATCAACTGGCGTAGAACAACCGTCGTAAATCAATGCTAGCCACTGACAACAATACGGTTCATCTGTTCACCAGCAGGTAACTTTGAGTCAATCCTTTCGCCTGTTTCAGTGTAGTACGCCAAACCACTCATTAGCTTTTTGAAGACGCCCTTCATCATCGGTTCCATAACCAACTTACCCATAACCCAACCCGCAGGGCCCGCTTTGACCACAAATTCCGATGACATGGTTAATTCGCTTGTATCATCGTTGATAGACTTAACAGCCATCTCGACTGACATACTTTTTAGGGGCATCGAATACTCTGACAGTACAATTTTCATTCGACGACCTTCGTCATACTCCACAATTTCTTCCACTAACGTTGTCCCATCATTAAACGTACATAAGCGCTTTGCTCCAAGCCCTGAATGAATGTCATTGATGATAGGTGACGCCTTAATCGTTAATGCGTAATTTTCAACACTGCAAAAGTCAGACATCACTTGCCATAGCTTGTTTGCAGGAACTTTTACTTGGATTTTTTTCTCAATTTGATGTGGCATAACAATGTCCTTATTTAGATGTATTGTGTAAAAAATAGTGAGAGTTTCCGAAGCTGTACCTTATTTGGCTTGTAATCCACGTAAGATAATTTCAACGGAATTAGATAAATTCTTCTTAAAATTTGGTTTCATATCCTGAAAAGCTTCAAGCTGATAGATTCGTTGTAACGCATCATTTTGCTGCGACTCCGCCGCCCAATAAGTCGACGTTGCGGCGAAGCTTAGCGTTAAAAATTGAAACGCTTTTTCACCTTGAAGATCCGGATAAACTCGGCTTACGTCTGCCGCTAGTTGGTACAGTAAGGTGGCTGATAATTGTTTAAATTCCAGCAGTTGTTCATATGAGCTGTTGTTTTCTAGCGATACAAATAGGATCGGGGTCAAATCTAAAAACTGCGGGTGAGATAAATTAGATTCCACCCAGACCTCAGCAAAATCTTTTACATTCGCCTCTTGTTCTAATGATTGAAGTCGATGTGCGCAGTCTTCTTTCCACAGCAAAAATAGATCAGCAAAAATATTAAGAAATACCTCCTCTTTAGAACTGAAATAGCGATACATATTGGACTTGGTAAAACCAGCTTCCGTCGCGATTCCATTAAAGCTGACCTTTTCATAGCCATTCTTTTTGAACAAGGTTAGTGCCGCCTTATAAATGGCTTCTTTCCTTTCATTTTTCTTTTCGTCTGATCTTGCTCTTTGCCAGTTCATATTTACCCATTAAGTGACCACCAGTCTTTTAATTAAGATAAGAGACCACCAGTCACTTGTAAAGATCTTTTTATAAAAAGATCAATAAGACCTCGCAGCACGTCAAAGAGAGCAAAGTACATATTGATAGAAATGAGCTAGTTAGGTAGCCATGTAGACAGATTAAAAAGTGACGACTACCGTCTATAGAAAGAGGTGTTCTATGAGAAGAGTTTTAATTCCAAGTTCGAGCCCTTACGCTCCAATTATTGGTTTTTCACGTGCGGTCAGGGTTGGTAATCATATTTCGGTTGGAGGTACTGCTCCTATTGATGAACAAGGGCTCACCGTTGGTATCGGCAATCCTGCTCAACAAACAGAGCGATGTATTCAGACCATAAAAGCGGCACTCGAAAGCGCTGGGAGCAGTTTGAGTGACGTCGTCCGCACCAGAGTAATGCTAACGAATATTGATGACTGGCCTGAAGTTGCTAAAGTTCGCGGCAAATACTTCAAAGATATACAACCCGTCGACACCGTTGTAGAAGTAAGCCGCTTTATTAACTCTGAATGGCGAATAGAAATAGAAGCTGAAGCCATTGTTAGCGACGATCATCGCTAACGTTTAGAGTGAGATCCTTGCAGCACGATTTCGGAGCTCACTCACCTAAAATACAGCTGCTTACTGCATAGGTTCAGGTATAGCCTTAAGAACATTAACGGTCTCGCCTAATTCAATACCAAAATGTTGTTTTACAGCAGCTAAGTAAGAATCATCTTCTTGCAGTTCTAATTCTTCCACCACCCCATTAGTGATTAATTTCAGGTTGTGGTTGAACAATATGGCAACGCCATGCTCTGTTGGGCATGAAGCAATCCGGTTTTTGAAGAAGAAGGATTCAGGATAGCTAGATACGAAAAAGTTACTGGTGTGGATATCCCCAGGGCAAACGTGCGCAAAATCAAAACTGTAAAGGTTTTGCCAATGCATATCCCCTTCTTCATTCTTTTCAAATATCTGCAGCATAGAACCAAACACCTCATCCTTCACAAAACGAAACGTTTGAATGTCAGTATGAATGTCGACATCGAAATTCAGTGGCAGTGGTGCTCGTGGTGTATGAGAACCAAAACCAGTATCCACTATCCATAACTCGCCATCGAGATCCACCAGCGAAAACTGATGGCTACGGCCTGTCGGTGTTGGCCCTTTATGAACTCGTGCAAGTTGCCTTGTCACCTTAAAGCCTGATGTATCCAGTACTTGATACATCAGTTCGTTCAATTCAAAGCAATAACCACCTCGCTCGCTGTAAACTAGTTTTTGAACAATATCCTCTAACTCTACTGATACGCCTTTTCCGAGTTGAATATCAAAATTCTCAAAAGGCATTTTACGATGCTGAGCATGATGTAACTCAGCTAAGCCTTTAACACTAACTGAAGGATTATCGACTAAACCCACTTTTGAAAAGTATGCGGATAGATCTTTAGTATTCATCATTATTTAAGCCTCTGGTGCGGTTATAGCGAGCGGAATGAACAACAACCTACAAGCTTCAAACCCATTTATTATTGAGATGACACACACCATAAAACCTAAACCTAACTTGAGGTCAATAGGTTATTTATAAACCTGAGAATTGCATCGGCTTCCCCTTTATTTCCTGTTCAGAATATGAAATTTATTTTCTAATATGAGACTCTTGCTGCTCGTGATTACTCACTGCTGCATACATAACGCAGCTCAGTACACATACTCCGCCCATAATTAGATAGCCCACGCTTAACCCAAAGAACTTAACACTCAGTCCCGCACTTAGGTACGTAAACAGCCACCAAAAATGCGTCAGTGAAAAGTGGGCAGCGAAATAAGGAGCAGTATCTTCATTGCCACAAGCTTCTGTAATGAGCAGTCCCGCCGAAGTTTGAATACATGACATCCCCACTCCCATAGCCAAACACATCAAGCCAAATCCAACCCAGCCCGGAGTCAAACTCCCCAAAACAAAAGAGACGCAAATAGTCCCCAGTCCCACCCAATGAAAGTGCTGAGGGGAGTGCCTTTCTAGCCATTTGGGTAACCTCAATGCCATCAAAATCGAACCGAGCCCAACCACCATCATCGCCAATGCTGTTTGAGTTTCGTCCCCATGAAGTACTTCGTGCACATAAATAACGGTATTCACTAAAACCATTGCAGAAGCACTCGCCGCAGCTAAATACGCAAACCATAATGCGCGTAAAGTGGGTTTATTGAGGTAATCTTTCATTCCCTTTAACACGCTTAACTTCCGCTCACTTCGCGTGTGATCGACAGTATTTTTCAAGCTGGGTAAAGTACACAATAAGATCAAAACACCAGACAACAAAAAGGTCGCTGCATCAAGCATAAAGAGCTGCCTAAAACCAATTAGACTTAGCAATAAAGCCGTCAGCATAGGGCTAAAAATCTGCTCTAAGTCGTAAGCCATACGACTGAAAGATAGAGCTTTGGCGTATTGGGTTTTCTCGGGTAGTACTAACGGTAATGTCGATTGAAACAACGGTGTGAAACCAGCCGAACATGCATTAATGACGAACATCAGCACATACACTTCCCATACTTCAGTGACGAAAGGTAAGCATACAAACATCAAAGCTCTAACCAAGTCTAACGCCACTAACGTTTGCCGTTTTGGTAAGCGATGAGCGATAACCCCGAAAACAGGGGCTAGCCCAATATAAGCAAGCATCTTTAGTGCGAAGGCGATACTAAGTACCATGCCCGCTTCTTCGCCGGCTAAATCATACGCCAAGAGTGCCAAACAGATGGAACTCATACCGGTTCCGATCAGTGAAATGATTTGAGCAGATAACAAACGCAAGTAGTTACGGTTATGCCACATGGATGGCACCGACGTTTCAGCCATCATTCTTTACCTCCGAGACTTGCTGTTAGGTCAGAAAATAAAGTGTTTACCCACAATTTAAGCGTATCCAGAAAACGGCCAAACCAAGTGGCCGGCTGAATATCAGCATCTGCGAGTAGCGGGGAGCGTGCGACCACTGCATCGTTATTCGTCCACAACACTTCACCCACGGTATCTCCCTGCGAGATCGGCGCAATGAGAGGCGTATTCAGCACGATTTTTTTGTCTAATCGTTCAATCATTCCCCTCGGTAACGTTAGATAAACATCCTCAGATACACTTGCACTCACACTATCCATATCGCCTTTCCAAACACGAACTCCAGACTCTATTTGCCCTTTATTGCGCAGTTGCTTGGTATCGTAAAATCGAAAGCCATAATTCAATAAACTTTTAGATGAGCTGGTTCGTGATTGCTGACTGCGAGTTCCCATAACCACCGAAATAAGTCGCATACTCCCCTCAGTGGCAGAGCTGACTAAACTGAAACCAGCCTTTTCGGTATACCCGGTTTTACCGCCATCGACCTGAATGGATTTATCCCACAACAATTTATTTCGGTTGTACTGAGTAATACCTCCCCACTCAAACACTCTTTCTTGGTACAACGCATAAACACTTGGCACATCGTTAATAATAGACTTCATTAACTGAGCCATATCGAGTGGCGAGGTTTGAATACCTTCGCTATCTAAGCCGTGGGCATTAACAAATTGAGTATCTTGCATACCAAGAGATTGCGCCCAACCGTTCATCAAGCTAACAAATGCCTTCTCGCTTCCCGCGACATGCTCTGCTAGCGCAACTGAGGCGTCGTTCCCCGACTGAATTATTACGCCTCGCATCAAATTAGAGACGGAAATCTCATCGCCAGGTTGAATGAACATTTTGGAGGATTCAGGAAACTTCGCAGACCAAGCTTGCTCACTCACTGTGACCTTATCTTCCCAGTTCAATCGCCCAGCATTGATCTCTTGGCCTATCACATAAGCCGTCATCAACTTGGTAAGGCTCGCAGGAGCCAAAATAGATCGCGCATTCTGCTCGGCTATAATCGCTCCCGACTGAAAGTCCATTAATACATAACCTTTCGCCTGGAGTTCTGGCGGATTAGGCGTCACCACCGCGAGCACAGGAGCGCTCGCTAGCAAAGCCAAAGAAGCAACACTTAGCGATCTTAGCGGTAGCATCGTTCTAAGAAAGGTTTTGGGATTTTGAACATTCAGAGTTAATGAAACCGTGTTTGATGAGGCCATTACGCATCCTCCAAAGATAAAGCTGCGATATCACCCATGTAACTTTGTCGACCCACTTTATTGGTCGTAATGTGTTGGTGGGTTTCTGTTCCTTTGCCACAAACTAGGATCAAGTCCCCTTTGCGGCTCAACTGTTTGGCTAAACGAATCGCTTCTTGTCTGTCGCTAATCTCATAACACAGGGTATCGCCTACCTGTGAAGTCAAAGCTCGAAAGATGTCTTCTTGCATTTCCCCTAGTGGGTTATCAGAAGTAAACATCACAACATCAGAATGTTCGGCACAAAGCCTGCCAATTTCAGCGGCATCTTGAATTCGATCACCCGTCACGCCAACCACCGTAATCACTTTCTCTGACACTGGGCTTGTTAAGCCTTGATAGAGCGCCTGTAGCCCGTCGTAGTTATGCGCATAGTCGACAAGTGCCACCGCACCACTCTTCAATGTCAGGTAATTAGCACGCCCTTCGGGACAAACTACACTCTCTAATGCCACGGCTACTTTCAAAAAAGACCAACCGAGCGCGAGTAATGATGAAGCCATTGCCAATGAGTTTTCTACGTTGAAGAGAAAAGGCATTTTTGAACGGATGGTTTTGCTACTACCTCGAAAGTTCAAAGTAAATTCAGCCCCAATTCGGCTCACCTTTACCTCCGTCGCATAAACATCCGCTTCGCTGTTTTCTATCGAAAATGTCAACGTCTGCACTCGGTATTTGGATCGCTCAATGGCAACCTGAGCATGAGCGTCATCTAGATTAATGATTGCAAAGCCATTCGGTTTTATACGATCTAAAATTTGTAGTTTGGCTTGCACATAGCCATCTAAGGTTCGGTGATAATCTAGGTGATCGCGGCCAATGTTCGTCACCACCCCAACCTCTAAAGGCACAAAACCAGCCCTATCCTGCGCGAGGGCATGGCTACTAAGTTCCATGACGTTGCATTGCACGTGCTGCTTCACCATGTCACTAAACAAATTCAACAGGGTCACGCTGTCTGGCGTTGTGTTGCCGAGTATGCTCTTCTGACCTGAAAACTCGGCACCAAGCGTGCCAATATAAGCACTAGAAATAGACTGATTGAGAATTTGATTAAGCCCATACGCGACCGTCGTTTTTCCGTTAGTTCCCGTTACACCAAGGTGGCGAATTTTATGGTGAGGATACAAATAGAAAGCCTTAATCAACGATAGGCTCTGGTAATAACTGTCCGTTATGAAGACAGGGACAGGAGCGTTTACTGGCTTCGTCGCGATCACCGCAATTGCGCCATTTTTTATCGCACTATCAACATAACCGTGACTGTCATGCGCCATACCCTCACGACAGACAAACACATCATTGGGTGTAATTTCTTCACTGTTGGTTAAAAAACGTCTCACAGAAAGTTGTGACAGTTTCTCTAGATATCCTTTTAACTTCTCATTCAACATCCGCTTTATCTCTATTGATTCACTAGGATTTTTTGATTGAGTTGAGTATATTTCCAGAAGGTGAATCGATGAAATTGAACAAATCAATGACCACTATTAGTAATATTGATAACCCGTAATCAAATAGATGCGAAGTAAGGTAAACAGATGAAAGAATTAAACTGGCGTGGGATCGACTTAAACTTGATGCTGACGTTTGATGCTTTATTTCGCCTAGGAAGTGTTTCATCGGCGTCCAAAGAGCTCCATTTAGGCCAACCGGCTACCAGTTACAACCTAAAAAGGTTAAGACAGCTACTCGATGACCCTTTGTTTGAGCGCCAAGGCAACTTAATGCTCCCAACCACTCGGGCACTAGAAGTCGCTCCGAAAGTCCAACAAATACTAGCGATCTTCACACAAGACATTTTACCCACCAGTGAGTTTAAGCCAGAGGAATACCAAGGAAAATTCATCATCGGTGTGAGCGATTATGCTGAGCAGATTTTCGGACCAGAAATCTTCGACACTCTGCAAAAGGTCGCGCCAAACAGTAAAGTATTGTTAAAGCCCCTAGACAGCGAAAACTGTGTCGAACTGTTGGAGCAACAAGATACCGACTTGTGCATTGGCGTATTTCAAGGGCTTCCACCACACGTAGAAAGCACCTTTCTTTACCGTGAAAAACACTTATGTACCTTTGATAATCAAGTATTAAAGACTCCACTTCCCATCCCACTTGATACATATCTAAGCACGCCCCAAATGATCATCACGGCCAATCAAAACCTGACTAGCCAAGTCGACTCTACGCTTGAAAACTTGGGTGTAGAACGGAACGTCGTGCTCGGAACTTCTCGATTTTTCACCATTCGACGAATGCTTTCAGGGCGAAGAACCTTAGCCGTCATGGCTGAAATGGTGGGGCGTTCAGAACTCATCAGTGACGAACTAACACTATGTGAGCCCCCAATAGATATACCCGATTTTGATATAGAGATGGTCACGCTAAAGCGAAACGCCACACACCCAAGGATCGCCTGGATAAGCCAGCTAGTACAAACCATCATCCAAGATCGCGTCCAAGAACTACGGGCAGAAAAAAGCCCCAGCTAAACAACTTAGCTAGGGCGTTTTATTCGTTTAACTGAGAGATTATCTGTGACTAACATTTTAAATGTGCTCGCCAGATTTTTAAGAGACGTTGCCAGCTCGGCTTGCTCTCTTGATGTTGAGCACCCGCTAATTTAACCGTCGCAATCAAACCAATTTATGATTGAGATGAAGCACACTACAAGTACTCACGCTGTATATATTACGTTTACGCCTTACGAAGCTAGACTTTCATATTTACACCAAAGTATAGAGTTTCAATCCTCGACATATCCCTGTTCTTCCAGTTATCGATGGTATCTTCGGCACGGTAACCAAACTCTAATTTTAGATTCTTTGCAGCCTCATACATAGCACCAACGCGTCCACCAGCTAACACACCATCATCAACATCTGAGTGCGAGTAACCCGTCGAGGCGCCTACCAATAGTGCCCACTTTGGAGCAACACTATATAAGTAGTCATAAGCACCCACCATAGTTGTGTAATTGTAATCAACGGCATGTGAAACAGTCGCGCTCCAACGGTGCGCCTTACCACTTACCACATGATAACCAATACTAGGGGTAAAACTTGAGTCGTATAGAGCTGTATACCCATCAGAAATACCAAAGTTAACGTAATGCTCAAGCTCAGCAGATACCACATTTATCGACAATAAGCACAAAGGGAAAATAATGTATTTCATCAATACCTCCAAAAATATAAAACAGTGTGCAATTAAAAAATACAATTACCCTAAACCTAAAATTGGATATTAAAATCGAATCTAGAAGGTAAGGAAGGTGTATAGGGGAAGAATGATTAATCGCAACAAAACAGAGATTGCGATGTTATAACGTAAGAGGCTAGTGATGTCAGGGTAATGTCAGTTTCAAATAGAACAACAGCTATCCAAACGTTACGCCATACAAAAAACGCTCTAGCAAGCTAGAGCGTTTATAAAGTAGCGTTCCGACCTTTAATTTTCTAACTTTTAAATGTGCTCGCCAGATTTTTAAGAGACGTTGCCAGCTCGGCTTGCTCTCTTGCCGTTGAAGCAATCTGAGTTGCGCCTGTAGTTGATTCTGTTGATTTCTCTTCCACGGTCATAACATTTTGTGCGATATCTTGTGTCACTACAGCTTGCTCTTCCGTTGCTGTCGCTATCTGGTCTGCCATATTGAAAATTTCGCTAACCGACTCAGAGATAGCTTGCAGTGTATGCTCGACTTCTCTTGAATCCTCAACGGCTTGTGACGCTTTCTTCTGGCTGTTATCAATCACGCTAAACGCACCCTCTACGTCAGATTGTAGAGAAGAAATAAAGCCTTCGATTTCAGAAGTAGACTCTTGTGTACGCTGTGCAAGTGTTCGAACTTCATCGGCAACCACGGCGAAGCCACGGCCCTGTTCACCAGCACGCGCAGCTTCAATTGCAGCATTTAGTGCCAGTAGGTTCGTTTGTTCAGCAACCGATTTAATCACGTCAATCACGTTGTTAATGTTGGTGCTACTTTCATGCAAATGCGTAATTTTCGCTGCTAGGCTATCGATTTCAGAAGCAAGGCTTTCAATAGATTGATAAGACTTCTGAACGGTACCTAAACCACCTTGTGCTTGATCATCCGCTAGCTTAGCCGACTCCGCAGTTTGCTGAGTTTTGCTCGCCACTTCACTAACCGTCGCTGAAAGCTCTTCTGTCGCCGTCGCAATCAAACCAATCTGGTCTTGTTGCTCGATCATCGATGTTGAGTTGTATTGGCAAGTTTGAGAAGTTTCTTCCGCAGCCGATGCGAGTGTCATGCTCGAATTAGACAAGTTATCAATCACGCTCGCGAACTTCTCTAACGTGTTGTTAAGTGATGCCGATATTTGACCTAATTCACTTCCATCAATATGAGAAGCGCGAACTGTTAGGTCATTCTCATCTCTTACCGATGCCATTACAGAGGTTAGGTTTTTAACTCGAGCAGAAAGATCCTTGATGATTAGGAAACTAATAATCGCGGCAATCAAAGTGATCAATGCACACGCAATAATATTAATCAGCATCGACGCCTGAGCATCTTTCGCTTTTTGTTCTGTTAACGTAATCAGTGAGTCTGCGATTTTATTTTCAGCACTCTTAAGCTGAACAATACGCCCTGTAGCTTGGGTAAACCAATACACAGGATCAACATCGAAGCCACTCATTTTAGACTTGGCTAATTGGCGTAGCTTTTCAACTTCTGTCACTGATGCGTCTTGTAATTGTTGCTCAAAAAAGTTGATGTTGTCTTGGTTGCTTAATACTTTGAAATTTGAAAAGTAAGTCTCTTGCTGAGTCACGAGAGAGATAAATTTCACTAACATTCCCGGGCCAAACTCATTTTTTGAGAATGTATTGTTCAGCACTGCTCGCTCAATACCAGCGCGCTCTTTACCTTGAAGGAAATTGTAGTAAGCAATGGTTTCGGTAGAGATAGTTGCATCTGTGCTTAATTCAGCAATCAGCTCAGACACGCTAAGAAGTTTTGCGTTAAGTTGAGTGTAATACGCTAGCGCTTCAGATAACGGAATAGACTGAGAGTCGACTCGGCTTCGAATTGAATTGATTTGGCTTAGCCCTTGGCTAATCGAATTATTGAGCTGGTTAATCTCATTAATTTCAATATTTTCTGACTGCCAGTAGCTTTCTCGCTGTGAACGTTTACCGTCGGCGGCACGTCTCTGCGAGCTCAATTCATTGACAAACTTAGTACCTTTAGAGCCAAGGTAACCTGCGGTCATCCCTCGTTCTTTTTGCAACTCATGAACCAGTTCACTGTACACGACAGATAATCGCGTTAACTGGTTAAGAGAGCTCATTTCATTTGTCGTCGAAATGCTTTGAGAGATAGAGGATGTGCTCATCCAAAGGAAGCCTAAAATTGGCAACGTTAATAAAAGGAGAATTTTTCTCTTAAACGAGAGATCCGAGATATTCATAATGATTCCCTAGCTAGACACTGACTTTACGTCTTATTTTCAAGCCCACATTTTACGTGCGGCTATTTAAGCTCCAAAAGTATTGATTATACCGTATCACATCAATAACCCTTTATGAGTATACGCTAATAACCTTGCTGCAAATCAATGAAGTCGTCTCAAATCTATAAATACATTCACAAAAAAGATAACAGAACGACGAATAAGCAAGCCGTAATATAGATTAGACGAACTAGTTTTTTTCGTTATACATATCGCTAGAAAGATCACACTAGTTAACACTTTATTGACATATATCATAATATTCGCTTCTCTCTCACCGCGCCCTTTTGAAGAAAGAAAAACTGACAAAATCTCCAACTCGGTTTCACTATCACTCTTAAGCATCATTCAAACCAGGAATTAGGGACTCTTACGGCAACAACGTCGCTCTTTACGCACACTTCTCCCTCTGAAAATAACTGACAAGTCAAAACGACTTTACTTGCCTTTGCCTCTAAAATTGTTGCGACTAACTGAACCGGTTTATTTATTGCAACTGGCTTTAAAAAGGTCACGTCAAGCTTCCCGGTAGCAAACCAAACGAGATCCCCTTGCCCTATTTCGCGCTCAGCCAATTGATAACCTTTGGCTATGGCGGTGCATACACAATGACAATCAATGATGGTTGATATCACTCCACCATTTAAGAAGTGAGTTGGGCCAGCACAATGTTGAGGGGAAGGCATGAATATACACTCTGACTTTTCCTCGCCCAGCCAATAGCTTTTGATTTGTAACCCGTCTTTATTCTCTTTCCCGCAGCCAAAACAATGATTGTTTGGGATTAAGTCCTGAAAATTCTGTCGCTCAGCCATGCATACCTTCCTAAATATCGGTTGTCGTCCTACTCATTATGGATGTTAGATAGCCTTACCACAGGATAGTTAAAGCAAAAGTTAATTTAGTAACAGGCACAACAATGACCACTCTAGCGGTAGCCAGAGCAGTCATGGGTAACCTATGCAGAAGCACTCAATCTAAGAACCCTCTACTTCCAGCACTAATTTCCCGCGAGCACTGCCACTTTCTAGTCGCTCATGAGCAGCAGCCACGTCTGACATTGGGATACTTTGGATCTGTGGAGGTACAATTACCTGCTGCTCAACAAGTTCGAGAACACGCTCTAAGTCTTGGGAGAAGCTTTCATCATTAAGGTAAGCGAAGATCTTCTCACGACCACGCTCCTGAGCATCTTGGATGCTGGCGTTTATATCCCCATCTTCCGTTATTGTGGCGATACTCACGAGCTTTCCGCCAGGCTTCAATAATGAAATAGGATCATCAATTGAATTGCCGCTAACCACATCAATAATCAAATCTAGCCCTTCTGGTGCCCACTCCAATATAGACCGGCTAATATTCTGAGTTTGATAATCAATCGCTAAGTCAGAACCTAATTGAGTCACGTAATCAATGTTGCGCCCACTGCATGTTGTCGCGACTTCAGCTCCTTGCCACTTAGCAAGTTGAACTGCAAAGCTACCCACACCACCTGAAGCGCCATTGATCAGCACTTTTTTTCCTTCGGCAGAAGTAAGCTGACCTTTGTCTTGGCTAAATAGAGCCTGCCAAGCCGTTAATGCAGCAATGGGTAAAGACGCCGCAGTTTTAAAATCGACAGACTCAGGTAGTTTCGTGACATGACTTTGTGCGACTGACAGATATTGTGCATAAGAGCCATGCTTTCCTTGTTCAAATAAGTTAGAGCCACTTGCAACACGATCGCCTATCGAAATACCAGTCACCGACTCACCAACTTCGACAACGGTTCCAGCAGCATCTAGCCCTATGGCAAGAGGAAAAGACTTCTCTGCCATATGCGCTTTTAAATGCCCTGCTCTAATTTTCCAGTCTGCCGGGTTCAGCCCCGAGTACGCGACTTTAACCAAAACGTCAGTAGGGCCAATTGCAGGAACTGAAAGGTCAGCTATCTCAAACTCGCTACTGCTTCCCCAGTTTTTAATTACTGCGGCTTTCATTGATTTAGGCAGGTTCATTGAGTTAGACGCATTCATTGACTTAGACATAGTTCTTCCTTGTTATTAGCGAGAGATTAAAGAGTGTTTAAAGCCAATGAGACTAAGTTTTGCTGCGCTTGCTTCGTTGACATCGCAGCCGCTTCTTCACCGAGCCCCATACCATGTACATAAACGGTGTTTACATCTTCAATTCCGATAAAGTTCAGAACATGATTTAGATAAGGCGTTTGAAAGTCTTTGTGCTTTTCTGTTTCCGTTCGGAAGTTACCACCCGCACTGCTAATAATGACTGCTTGCTTACCTTTAATTAATCCCTCTGGGCCATGTGCGTGGTATTTGAAAGTCATTCCAATGCGGCAAATCTGGTCGATGTAGGACTTAAGCAAAGTAGTAATACCGAAGTTATGCATAGGTGATGCAATGACAATAATGTCTGCGGTATTGAGTTCTTCAATGTATTCAAGAGAAGGGCTTACAATCTCTAACTGCTTGTCTGTTAGCTGTTCAGCGGGTGTATAAAATGCCTGCAGAATTTCAGAATCGTAGATAGGCGCTGGTGTTTTTGCTAAATCGCGAATTTTAAAGTCATACTGTTGCGACTTATCGTTTAATTGCGCTGCCAAATAATCGGCCATAGAATTTGAAACAGAGTGATCGGCGGTTGGGCTAGATTTGATGATTAGAACTTTCTTAGTTTCAGTTGTCATAATGGATCTCTTCCTATTTATCGTGATGAAATCTGCGGTGACTTCAACTCTTACTATCTTTTCGGTTGAGAACATTATTGACTGATATTACATTGTTGATAATCCGTCATTTTTGAATTTCACTGTTTCCTAGGAGAAACAATGGACATCCAGTTAATCTATTACTTCGTCAACATTGTAAAATTTGGTAGCTTCACCAAAGCAGCAGAGGCACTTAAAGTTCCTAAATCTAGCCTCAGTAAAGCCGTCACTAAACTTGAAGAAAACACAGGGACAAAGCTGCTAGTACGCTCTACGCGAAAACAAAGCCTGACAGAAGCTGGACGGTTGTTTTACGAGTCTTGCCTAGGCCCAGTTCAAAATATTGAAGAGGCTGAGAAGTCTCTTTATGGAATGGACAACGACATTTCAGGTACGGTCAAAATTACCGTTCCAGAAGATTTCGAAGTGTTTTTGCTCTCTTCTTGCATCCAATCACTTTGTGAACAATACCCAAAGCTCAAGATCATCATTCATAGCACCAACAATAAAATTGATTTGATTGGCGAGGGCTACGATTTTGCAATTCGAATCGGCCCTCTAGAAGAAAGTAACCTACGAGTTAGGAACATTGGTTATATAGAGCCAATCACTGCTGTGTCTAAGCAATATTATGACCAGATTGAAGTGAATCACCCCAGTGACTTACTCAACGTCAGATGTTTAGGGCTCGGTTCAAAAAGTACCAATCAGGTTTGGCGACTCACCAAAGACGACGTAACCGAAATAGTAAAAACTCCACTTGTCGTAGAAACAAATCAAATCACAAGTGTGCACAAGCTAACGCTATCTGGAGTTGGTGTTTCCGCACTACCCACATTTTTATGCAAAGATGACCTAGAAACAGGAAGGCTTATCAGGATCCTAAAAGATTGGCGTTATATGGATGTGCCCGTGTCACTGGTCTCTCCCCAATCAACCATCAACTCAAAACGATTGAAAGTAGTCAGCGACGCCATAGTGACAACGTTGAGCCATACCTTTAGTTAAACCTAAGCCAACCTGTTCAACTAAGTAGAAAAATGGGGCGGGTTAACAGGAGCGATAACTTACTCGTAAATGGCGACAAGTTCGTTCCACAGCTGTGTTGCGACGGGGCCTTGTTGATGTTTCCTATTCCTGAACATATACAAGTCCCCATAAGATCGTTCAGGTATCCCTTCAATGCTTACTGCAACCAAGCGGCCGTCTTCAAGCTCATCTTTTATTAAATGCTCTGGAATACCTCCCCATCCAAGTCCTGCTATGATCAATTCTTTCTTGGTAGCAAAGTCATTCACGCTCCACGCCTCTCGGCCGGAAGTAATATGGTAAGAAGCTTTTTCAGAGTGCTGCGCGCTATCCCGAATGACAATTTGTTCATAATCATCGACTTCTTCAAGGCTGATACTCCCCTTAGAGTTTGGAGGGAAATAACCTGGCGCAGCGACATTCACAATAACAACTTTGGCGACAGCGAGCCGCTCATGGTTAACATTCAGCCCTATCTCTGGGCCAAATGCGAGGTCAGCCTCTTCCGCGTCAATACGCTCCACCACGCCATTAAGCGATTCCGTATAAACCTTAAATTGAGTATGTGGGAAATTATCGATTATCGGTTTTATCTTCGCTAACAAAGCAGGAAGTGGAAATACAATACTGGCTACGATTGTAAATTTTGGCTCAATTCCTTTGGTAAGCTGATGACCCATTTTATCTAGGCGATTGAAGTGCTCCATAGTGAGCTTCGCATTATGATAAAAGGCCTCTCCCGCAGAGGTTAATGTCGGTCGGTATTCATCTCGATTAAAAAGTAAAACGTCATACTTCTCTTCTAAGTTTTTTATTGCTGCACTCACGGCTGCTTGCGTTTTATAGATGCTCTTGGCTGCTTTTCTAAAACTTCCTTGATCAGCTACCGCTAAAAAAGCCTTCAATTGTTCATTCGTCATCGATTAACCCCTACTCTTCCTCTAGTAACACGATAACTTAAACCTATCATTTTAACAAAATAACACAGCTATCTTTTTATCATTACAACCACTATCTTAGTGTGACTGAGTCAACGAGCCACCCTAGTGGCTTCATAACGCATAGCCGAATAAGTGAGATAGTTTTATGTTAAAGAGTATTTTGATCACCGGTGCTAACGGTGGATTAGGCAAAGAGTCTGCCCGTCAGTTAGCCTTATTAGAAGGCACTGAAAAAATATACCTCGGATGTCGAAATGAAGCCAAAGCTCTGGCTGCGAAGAAGGAACTGGAGGAGTTAACGGGGAAGTCGATATTTGAGATTTTAATCATGGATGTAGCAGACCTTAACTCTGTGAAGCTGGCTGTTGCTTCATTAGAGTCTCCAATAGAGGCTTTGGTAATGAATGCCGGAGGTGCAGGAGGAAAAGAGTTCAACCAAAAGACTGCCGACGGAGTTATTCAACAGTTTGCGGTCAATGTATTGGGCCATGTCGTACTCACTGAAGAACTATTAAAAGCTAAAAAATTAACCAAAGTCGCTTTATATGCCGGGTCCGAAGCTGCAAGAGGTGTAAAAGAAATGGGGATGAACGCTCCAGATCTTAAAACATCTTCAGTCGATGAGTTTGCTTCTATTTGTGATGGTACATTTTTTGGAAATATCGAAGATTCCCAAATTCCCTATGGCCCGACTAAGTACATGGCCGCGATGTGGATGTCTTCTATTTCTCGTCAATATCCTGAGATTCGATTTGTAACGATGAGTCCAGGTGGAACCAAAGGAACGCAAGCACTGAGTAGCCTGCCCGTATTAAAGAGATTGATGTTCGCGTCGATGCTTCAATTGATGTCACTGTTCGGAAAGGTGCACAAGGTTGAGGTAGGGGCTAAACGTTTTGTCACTGCTTTGGTCGATAACACCTATAAGAGCGGCTCATTCTACGGCAGCCAATCTGGTATTTCGGGTCCCATCGTTGATCAAAGTACTCTTTTTTCTGAATTGAAAAATCAGGTCTTTCAAGATAATGCCAATAAAGCCATTCATCGCTTTATCAATTGAGTATTACCG
>NZ_JAKJSW010000353.1:0-2802 GCF_050337375.1 Vibrio makurazakiensis
GTTCCTGATGGTTCAGTTTTTTTTTGTGAACAAGATCGGTTTTTAATTTAAAAGTGAGCTATTTCGGAGAAAAGGAAAGCTCCAGTGTTATGTGCTACTATCCTTTCTCCGTTATGTAGGTCACAGTATGCTCACCACTAAAATTCAAAAATCCATTCGCACGAGTTATCAAAACTTGCAGTCACAGTTGGAAAACTTTGTTCCTCGCCGTGCTCAAAACTTCTTAGTTGCCGAGATCACCAAAACGCTTTGTGGCCAATATCACAAATCAAATCGCATGATCGTCGCCGAAGCTGGCACTGGAATTGGTAAATCCCTTGCTTATTTAATGGCGACTATTCCAGTCGCTGTTTTAAACAACCGCAAAATCATAATTTCGACAGCGACAGTGGCGCTCCAAGAGCAACTCGTAAACAAAGATCTTCCTCTATATAGAAGAATTACAGATCGCGAGTTCTCTTTTATATTGGCAAAAGGTCGTCAGCGTTATTGCTGTGCCGAAAAACTTGCAGCCGCATCCGGAACCGATGGCGGCCAAATGGCAATGTTCGAAAGCAAACCAAAAAAGAAAGACATCGATTCGCTGCAAACGATGTACAAAAGCTTGGTTAGTGGTAAGTGGGATGGTGACAGGGACTCGTGGCCAAAACCAATAGACAATACTATTTGGCAAATGATCGTCAGCGATAAGCATAGTTGTAATAACAGTATGCCTGTTCACCGTGACTGCCCTTTCCAAAAAGCGCGTTCAGAGCTAGATAAAGCAGATGTCATTATTGCGAACCACAGCCTAGTTATGGCGGACGCCGATCTCGGTGGCGGCGTTATTCTTCCTGAGCCAGAAAACAGTATTTATATTTTCGATGAAGCACATCACTTGCCTCATGTTGCTCGTGACCACTCATCCGCAGCTGCTAGCTTAAAAGGTGCCGCGCTGTGGCTTGAAAGGCTTAACCAATCAATTTCTAAGGTTTCAGGATTAGCTGACGAAAAACGTGTTGGTCGATTCCGCAACGAACTGCAAGACGCGATACAACAACTCATTCCGTCACTCAACCAATTAAGTAAGCAATTTGACGCGAGTCATTTTGAAGAAGGTATTTACCGCTTTGAACATGGCGACTTACCTGAATGGTTGGAAAACGAATCTAAAGATTTAAAACAACTCAGCCAAAAAGCCACTCAAGCAGTAGCAAAAATTGCTGATTTGATCGCGGAGCGAGTAAAAGATGGTGAGCTATCGTCTAAATTAGCAGAGCCCGCATTAGCAGAGCTTGGCTTTTATATTCAAAGAACAGAAAATTTGGCTCAGGTATGGAAACTAATGGCTGAGCCAAAAAGAGAAAAAGGCGCTCCGTTAGCTCGCTGGCTTGAGCTAAATAAAGAACGGGAAGGAGACTTCACAGTAAATGTCTCGCCTTTAGAAGTCGGTTGGCAATTAGATCAACAAATTTGGAGTCGCTGTGTCGGTGCAGTGTTAGTTTCTGCGACCATGCGCGCTCTAAATTCGTTTAACTTTTTCTGCCATCAAGCGGGCATTAACCAGAAGCCTGAAAACGGAGTGCAATTTTTAGCACTAGCTTCACCGTTTGATTACCAGAATCAAGCTGAGCTCGTTATACCTGCGTTAAAATACGAACCTCAAGCTCCACAGTTTACCGAATATCTTATCGATATTTTGCCTAAGCTAATTGAAGACAAACAAGCGAACCTTGTTTTATTCTCTTCTTACTGGCAAATGAACAAGGTTTCAGAAGCACTGGCGAGCGACTTTGTTAAGAAAGGTTGGGCATTACAGGTTCAAGGAGACACGTCGCGTACTGAGATCCTAAAAAAACATAAAATGCTCGTTGATAAGAAAAAAACGAGTGTGTTATTTGGAACTGGTAGCTTTTCTGAAGGTCTAGATTTGCCAGGAGAGCTACTGGAAAACCTGATAATAACGAAGATTCCATTTGGTGTTCCAACTTCTCCTGTTGAACGCGCTCATTCAGAATATATCGAATCTCGCGGTGGTAATCCGTTTATGCAGATAACCGTCCCAGAAGCAAGTAAAAAGCTGATCCAATCTGTTGGACGACTACTGCGAAAAGAGAGAGATTCTGGTAAAGTCATCATCCTCGACAGACGCATCGTTACAAAGCGCTACGGGCAATCATTATTGGATTCTTTACCACCCTTTAAAAGAACCATTGAATACTAATTCGATTCATTTCTAACATCGCTTGCTAGCTGGATCGGCACTAAATATATAATAACGAGAAATATAATAATTTATGGAAATGATTGAACCAACAATGTTGGTCGTACTCGCACTTGTTGCCTTTGTAGCAGGCTTCATTGATGCGGTGGCAGGCGGTGGAGGAATGCTCACCGTCCCCGCTCTGCTGTCTATCGGTTTGCCTCCTCACATTGCACTAGGAACAAACAAGCTCGCAGCCACATTCGCGTCTTCTACTGCCGCATTTACAWATTATAAAAAGCGTTTATTTAAACCTGAATGCTGGTTGAATGCTTTTATATGTACCTTGATCGGTGCTGCTATCGGTACTTTGGTTGTTGATGCTATTAGCACAGAATGGTTGGAAAAAGTCTTACCTCTGATTATTTTAGCCGCCGCCATATACACTATTTTTCAAAAGAGCCCAAATGCGGATCTTAACGTTACGCCTAAGCCCTGCCCTACATTAAAAAAGAAACAAATAGGTCAAGGTCTTATTCTTGGTTTCTATGACGGGGTTGCGGGACCAGGAACAGGGGCATTTTGGACGGTGAGCTCGATGGCTCTATATCGTTTAAATA
>NZ_JAKJSW010000354.1:0-2788 GCF_050337375.1 Vibrio makurazakiensis
GCACCAGAGTCACCAGCCAAAAAGCTAACGGCTTTTCCGATCTCTTCAGGGGTAGCTAGACGCTTCATAGGGATTTGAGCTTTAATAGATTCCAGAACTTCAGGTTTCATTTGTTCAACCATAGGTGTTGCTGTGTAGCCCGGTGCAATGACGTTCACTGTTACCGCACTTCTCGCGCCTTCTGCCGCTAACGCTTTTGAAAAACCTATCATTCCGGCTTTTGCTGCTGAGTAGTTTGCTTGTCCAAATTGGCCTTTTAGTCCATTGACCGAGGAAATATTAATGACGCGGCAATTACCTTTTTCACACATGGCTGCAAATAACGGCTGAGTTACATTAAATACGCTATTCAAGTTCGTATCTATTACGGATCTCCACGACTCCGCATCCATTTTCTTAAATACACTGTCGCGAGTAATGCCTGCATTATTAACGAGTACGTCAATAGTGCCTTCTTCTTCAAGTAGATGACTTAATTTCTCTGCGCATTCTGATGTATTGGTAACGTCTAATTCAAAAAGTCTTACTTGGTCTTGTGTAAATCCTTTTTCATTAAACCATTCTAATGCGCATTCGTAATTACCTGTGTAATAAGTTGCAATGATCCTATAGCCATCTTCAACTAATTTAGAAGAAATCGCTGATCCAATACCACCCTTTGATCCCGTAATTAAAGCAAGCTTTTTCATTTATGATTCCGTCCCTAACCAGCAGTTGAATAAAAATTAAATTAAAGATCACAACGTTATAAATAGAACTGTTTATTATCTTGGAAGTGATTAATTTCTTTTAATTAAACTAACGGACTATTGTTACAATTCAAAAACAAMTTTTTCCAATATTTCAAAGTAAGACTTTGATCTCACTAAAGTGAAATGTTGCATACATGTAAATACCAGTAAGCCATTGAATAAATTAGATATTTTTTAATTTCATTTCAATCAGTAGAACTGTAAGTTATTGATTAATAAGAGAYAGGGTATATACAGGAGTGATTTTGCAGGAATTATGCAGGATTGAAGAGTTTAATAATTAGTAAAACAAATACGCAATGTTAGGCCAGCGTCATATTTACAATTCTATTTTTAACAGACAACTTAATTCATATCGATAAAATAGTTTCAGATTCAACCTGTTAATATCAAGAATAAAAACATAAAAAAAACCTATTACTAAATAATAGCAATAGGTTTAATTTTATAAGTTATATTTATTCAAATGGTTATTTTGATGTATATAACAATAATAATTAAAGAATGAATGTTTCTTTGCTAATCACATCCAAGTAAATTTTATTTTCTAGTTTCATACCACCACAGTAAATAAAATACACTTTACGTTCTTGAAACTTAACAGATCGAACCCAGCCACCCAGTTCATCAAAATCATCCGGGCTACATTGGCCACTTGTAATAAAACCTTGAGTTGCGTTCCTAAACTCTTGTTGATACATCTTCAAGTCATCTGACTTAGCAATATAAGAATCTAGAATTTCTAGTTGTTCATCTTTAGAAATGATGACTTCTTCATTGGTTAGCCCTTCTAAAGCCACCCACTCCGCAATTTCTTCGCCACCATCTTCATACACGATATAGTCAGAGATCCGAACCCAACCATCTTTTTCTTCAAGGACATTAACTTCTTTAGACTTATACAAGTAACTTTCAATAACTCCAGCTTCGCTAGGGTCACTGACAACAGCAAGCTTCCTCTCTTTTACAAAGTACCGCATCGGCTCACTAGGTTGCGATAAGTCCATGATTGGCTTTTCTTCGATACCTGACTCGCTATCAACCTTATCCATTGCTCCCTCTTCTTCTGAGGTCATGAGATCTTTTTGCATAAAGAAAAAGTAATACCCAGCACCAGCTCCGCCGAGCAGCAGCAATACGAGAACAGCAATAATGATTTTCTTCATGATATCTAAACCGCTAACCTTATGATTAGATAAGTGTACATCAACTTATGTCAGCACTCATCTATACTATCTAGTAACTGGAATTAAGTGGGGCTCAACGCAAGAATCCTTGGTGGTTTATGAGCACAAATTTAAAGGTGTACAAAGTGACTTGCATCCTCGGGCTATTCTTTATTAGCTATGCTGAGTCATGCGTCGCTGAACACTGCACCGAGCAATCATGGTCTAAGTTGTTAAACAAGCAGCACACTGTCGAGAATTGGTACAACCAAAACGCATTAGGCTTTAATCAGCTTCTTGGACACTATGACCAGCAAGTTTTGATGGGTGAAGAGTTCAATATCAACGAACTGTCTTCATTCTGGCATCCCAATAAAACTGAGCTACATAAAAGACTCAATGATCAAATTCAAAGCTCCACCTACCTGGCGGAACTTTTATCTCAACGTGTATTGCTAATCAATGAGAAGATAGACACCGTATCTGGGCTAACGCTTGCTTGGCAAGAGATCAGCTTTCATTGTTTGAAGAAGAACCGTGCCTTAAATTATCAAACAAGTCAGAACAACATGCATAGTTCGCAATCACTTCAATCAGCCCTTTCGTTACTAAAGTCAAAATACGATCAGCTTAGCCAACGTTATCGAGACGAAGCACAAGCTATTCAGGCATCTAAGCCCAAGTTATAATCCCATTATAATGGGTATTTATTTTCCCCTTGAAGCCCTCTAACAATCTCCTTACAGCCTTTATGTATCAACGTTTTTCATTATTTTGATTGTAATTTATTGGCTTTTTTATCAACAAGATGAGTAATTAGCCAGCAAAACTGCCAGGTTTTTGCGAGATGCATCACAAAACGATTTACAG
>NZ_JAKJSW010000355.1:0-2785 GCF_050337375.1 Vibrio makurazakiensis
ACGCTAACCCATTCCCCTTGCTGCCCCTCTTTTCCATAAGGCTGATTATTGAAACCTGTGACAAGGATGAAATCAAACTTCAATGACTTATCCGAATAGTCAAACTCAAGGTGTTCAAACAAAGATTGTTCGGTAACTTCAATACCAATCTCTTCATCAAGTTCACGAACCATCGCTTGTTCTATGGTTTCACCAGTCTCAACTTTACCACCAGGGAACTCCCAAAAACCGCCTTTATGTTTATCGTCAGGGCGCTTAGTGATAAAAACTTGTGACTTATCTTGGTTGAAGATGATAGCAGCAACAATATGGATACGTTTCATTAGGTATTACCTTAAAATTTGCTTAAAAAAAGAGCCGCCAAGGCGACTCTTTAGATTTCAGAACGACGGTTCAATTAGTTAATTTGACCGTGACACTGTTTAAACTTCTTACCGCTACCACATGGGCATGGCTCATTTCGGCCAACTTTACGGTCATCACGAACAACAGTTTGAGGAGAAGAAGCTTCAGCTTCACCATCACTAAGTTGATTGTCAGCAGAAGCATGTTGAGCTTGTGCACGACGCGCAGCTTCTTCAGCTTGAGCTTGGCGCTGTGCTTCCATCTTCTCTACTTCTTCTTGCTGCTGAACACGAACTTTAGAAAGAATAGTAATCACATCAGACTTCAATGACTCAAGTAGACCTTCAAACAGTTCAAACGATTCACGCTTGTACTCTTGTTTTGGGTTCTTCTGAGCATAACCGCGCAAGTGGATACCTTGACGAAGGTGATCCATAGCCGCTAGATGCTCTTTCCAAAGCGTATCTAATGTTTGCAGCWTGACAGATTTTTCGAAGTTACGTAGTACTTGTGCACCAACCACTTCTTCTTTCTGTTTATATGTATCAACTGCCATTTCTAGGATACGTTCACGCAGTGCTTCTTCGTAAAGCTTGTCGTCTTCGTCTAACCAGCCTTGAATATCAAAGTCTAGATCGAAGTCGTTCTTCAGGCGATCTTGTAGACCTGCAATATCCCACATATCTTCTAGAGATTGTGGCGGGATATATTCATCCAATACCGCACTGAACACATCTTCGCGGTTATGTTCAATCATTTCGCTGATGTCATCAGCACTCATCAGTTCATCACGAAGCTCATAAACGACTTTACGCTGGTCATTCGCAACATCATCGTATTCAAGTAGCTGTTTACGGATGTCGAAGTTGCGGCCTTCCACTTTACGCTGAGCTTTTTCAATTGAACGAGAAAGCATACGACTTTCAATCGCTTCACCTTCATCCATACCGCTTTGGATAAGACCAGCCATACGATCTGATGTGAAGATACGCAGTAGAGAGTCTTCCATTGAAAGATAGAAACGAGAAGAACCGGCATCACCTTGACGACCAGAACGACCACGTAGTTGGTTATCGATACGGCGAGATTCATGACGTTCAGTACCGATAATATGCAAGCCACCAGATTCTAGAACTTTATCATGAATAATTTTCCAATCAGCTTTGATCTGGGCAATCTGTTCTTTCGTAGGGTTCTCTAGTTTTTCAACTTGAGTTTGCCAACTACCACCAAGAACGATATCGGTACCACGACCAGCCATGTTGGTTGCGATTGTAACTGCGCCAGGTGTACCAGCTTGAGCAACAATCTCAGCTTCCATTTCATGGAATTTGGCATTCAAGACGTGGTGCTTAACTTTGGCTTTTTTAAGAGCATTAGAAAGCAGTTCAGATTTTTCAATCGATACTGTACCAACCAAGCTAGGTTGACCTTGCTCAACACGTTCTTTGATATCTTCGATAATCGCATTGAACTTGTCTGTTTCGGTACGATAAACCACATCTGGCATATCATTACGAACCATTGGACGGTTAGTCGGAATAACTACCGTTTCCAGACCGTAAATAGACTGGAATTCGAAAGCTTCAGTATCAGCAGTACCCGTCATACCAGACAGCTTGTCGTATAGACGGAAAAAGTTTTGGAATGTGATTGATGCTAACGTTTGGTTTTCATTTTGAATCTTCACACCTTCTTTCGCTTCTACAGCTTGGTGTAAACCTTCAGACCAGCGACGTCCAGGCATTGTACGGCCTGTATGCTCATCAACGATAACCACTTCGCCTTCTTCAGTTACGATGTAATCAACGTCTTTTTCAAAAAGTACATGAGCACGCAATGCTGCATTTACGTGGTGCAGTAGGCTGATATTCGTTGGAGAGTAAAGTGTGTCACCCTCTTCCATCAAGCCATTCTTCACCATTAACTCTTCAACAAACTCCTGACCTGTTTCAGTTAGGTGAACTTGTTTAGACTTCTCATCCATCGTGTAGTGGCCATCGCCACGGTACTCTTCAGAGTCTTCTTTCTCTTGAAGCTCAAGATGAGGGATAAGTGTATTAATGCGAGTGTAAAGGTCTGAGCTATCTTCGGCAGGGCCGGAGATGATCAAAGGCGTACGTGCTTCATCGATTAAGATAGAATCCACTTCATCAACTACAGCGAAGAAGCGTGCACGTTGGACACGATCTTCAGCACGGAATGCCATGTTGTCACGCAGGTAATCAAAACCAAATTCGTTATTTGTTCCGTACAGAATATCCGCTAGGTAAGCTTCTTTCTTTTCAGGTGGCGGCATGTTTGGCACGTTAACGCCTACAGTCATGCCTAGGAATTCAAATAATGGGCGGTTTGTTTCAGCATCACGCTTTGCAAGGTAGTCATTCACGGTTACAACATGAACGCCTTTACCAGGCAGTGCATTTAAATATGCAGGAAG
>NZ_JAKJSW010000356.1:0-2746 GCF_050337375.1 Vibrio makurazakiensis
CTATTAACGGTAATCATTTTGCTATCTTCTTGTTTTTTAAGAGTTAAATTGAAATTTACAAAAGTTGAACAGTGAATTTTCATATGAAAAACTACTACTTTAGTGATAAAAGAATATTGGTGAGTTAGTTTTTCTGAGCTTTGAGGCTTTTGATGGGCGTTTTTTGTCCCAAATAGCGCTTGAATTAACTTTTGAAACGGAGGATTATCGGCGCCCCTGACATGTTTCAAAATGTAAACCACAATGAACCTAAATCAATTTGACTCATTATTACCGCCACAAATGGCTGAGCGCGCTGCTGATATCGGCGTTGGTAAAGCAACCAAAGATCCTATTAAATCATTTCTGCTTGCGATCTCGGCTGGCATCCACATTGGTATTGCGTTTGTATTCTATACAATCGTGACGACAGGTGCTGGTGATATTCCATGGGGTATTACCCGTTTAATTGGTGGCTTGGCATTTAGCTTAGGGTTAATTTTAGTTGTGGTGACAGGCGGTGAGTTATTCACCAGTTCGGTCCTTACATTGGTTGCCCGCGCTAGTGGAAAAATCACGTGGGGCACTCTCATTAAGAACTGGGCTACTGTCTATGTCGGTAACCTGATCGGTGCTTTATTGCTGGTGGTCTGTATGTTGTTTACTAAGCAATATATGTTCGACAATGGTCAAGTTGGACTGAATGCAATGGCTATCTCCCAGCACAAAATGCACCATGGATTTTTTCAAGCTGTAGCTTTAGGCATTATGTGTAATGTACTGGTATGTATTGCGGTATGGATGACATTTAGTGGACGTACACTGACAGATAAAATAGCAGTGATGATTCTCCCAGTAGCTATGTTCGTTTCAGCAGGGTTTGAGCACTGTATTGCGAATATGTTTCAGGTGCCTTTAGCTATTGGGATCAAAAACTTTGCCCCAGCAGAGTTTTGGACGATGACAGGTGCGAACCCAGCAGACTACCTAGATCTTAATATGATCGACTTTATCACCAATAACCTTATCCCTGTGACATTAGGAAATATTATTGGCGGTGGGATCTTTGTTGGTATGTGGTATTGGTTAATATACTTAAGAGATTAATACTAGAAACGAGATTCATGAGAAGAGTTTTTAAGCCCACTGAATGTGGGCTTTCTTTTGCCTGCTAGAAAGTAAACCAAAAAATCCTATGTGATCATTAGCCAAGAGTTTAAAGAAATAAACTCTGTTGATTACATAAGGTTATCCACATTTTCTGTGGATAACGTGTCTCAAACTGAGTGAGTAAATTGATCATCACGAAACTGACTAGGTGCTTAATCACAGTGCCACTAAGGCGTGTCACTGCCTTTGTTGATAAATCTTATAGTAACGCGACCTTCTTTATTCAGTGAGGACTTTAGGCTTAGGTGCAGCGCAATAGTAAGTGACGAGATCATCATAACGAAAATAGCAATCATGATCATAAGTTGATATTTGATCGCGATCATTGGAGATGCTCCACCAAGGATCTGTCCGGTCATCATGCCAGGTAAAGTGACGATACCGGTTGTGGCCATCGAGGCCATGATAGGAGAAATAGCCTTTTGTATCGCTGAACGAATAAAAGGAGCAGAGGCGTATTGTGGTGATGCCCCTAAAGATAATGCCCCTTCATATTCTGACTTTCTTTGCTCGAAAGCGCCAAAGAGGTTTTGCAATGCCACAATGTTGCAGCTCAGACAGTTACCAAGGAGCATTCCTGCAATTGGAATCAAGTACTGCGCACTAAAAAGCGGAGATGGCTTTATTACAAGAGCGCAGATGAGCAGAACTAATGGAATTGCCGTTATCCCAAGGCTTAGTGATATTGGGGCTAACAGAGGTCTCTGAGGGAGCTTAGCTTTACTAATAACAGAATTGGCTCCAATGGCTATCATGACAACGAGCCAAATTAAGTTCACCCACCAACTGTTTAAATCAAATAAATACTCTAAATAGACTCCAACCAATGCGAGCTGCATTGTCATTCGAACAATACTTACCGCGGCTTCTTTGACTATCCCCAATTTTAGGTAATAGCTGAGACCTACAGGAATAAGCAAAATTGAGCTGAACAACAACAGTTGGAACCAGGATATATCGACGACTTCTGACATTGAGTGTTTCCTAATATGAAGCCTCTATGGTAACTGAATACGCTCTGAAAACTAACAAAATACACTTACATTTTGTAGCCAAACACTCCCTATATTCATTAACAAATTGAAAACAATTGCAGGGTGAAATTGTCATTATTGACCTACCTCTTAATGAGTACAAAGTTAAATAGTGTCATGATTATGTTGCTATTTTGTTTATTATTAATATCTCTGCTACATTATTAATTTGTCATATCTATTAATACTTTTTAACATGCTTTGTTAAGCCGACACATAACTGGATGACCTCAAAAAAGTGTTGAATAACAAGGCTTGAGGTAGGGGATTTGATTGAACCCTACTCTCAGTAGGTCTAATATTTTTTATCAGAAATTGAAAAACTTTGGCTCCAGCAAGTGAGCTATCCAAAATTACTAAATACAAAATAGGCAAAATGTATGAGTGATGTTAAGAAAATTGAAACTGGCGAAAAACGCTCGTTGGAGTGGAAGTCATTCCTCTTCATCGCGGTAGTTCTCTTTCCAATATTAAGTGTGGCTTTTGTAGGCGGTTACGGCTTCCTAGTTTGGGCTCTGCAAGTGTTTGTATTCGGACCTCCAGGTGCTCACGGCGGCATGTAA
>NZ_JAKJSW010000357.1:0-2713 GCF_050337375.1 Vibrio makurazakiensis
CGATTAGTGAATACTTGGTACTTATATTACATGGATACTTTATGCTCGAAGTTTGGAACGATGTACTAATTATTCATTAAAATCATCAACTTGATATTTATAAAAACAATTTAGAAACACCAAACATATTTTATAGAAATGGATATTGAACACTTTCTAGACATTTAGCCCTGAATTTTTAATTTGACAAAAAAATCACAGATGCCAATATTATGACACTTGGTTAGACAGTGGTGTATCTGTTGTCATGTATTACTTGTAGCGTAGCAAATATGGTTCTCACGGATAGAAAAGAGTTTCTCAAATGCATCTCGGTTGATACCGATCTGCAATACATTGCAAAGTATAAAGGGTTAACGCTAAAAAGCGTCTACCAACCCATTTTTGACCACGATATGTCTCAGGTAGGCGTTGAAGCCTTAGTTCGTATTTCTGATAGTGATGGTTCTAATATACGCCCCGACCACTTTTTTCATTCAGAGCAAACTAACGCTTGTGACAAGATTAATGTTGAGCGTTTAAGTCGCGTCATACACATACGTAATTTTTCTCAGTCAAATATTCGCGAGTTGCAACTGTTCCTTAACGTACTACCTAACGTTGGTGAGCTGTTTGCCACAGAAAACATTTCTGACAGCCTATTGGCTAAACGCCTCCAAGAGCTCAGCCTCTCTAACGATCAAATCATCATGGAATTGGTCGAGCTTGATGCAGAGTGTGACTATCAGCTAAAGCGAGCTGCACAAGCCCTATCTGATAGCGGATTTCAAATAGCCGTTGATGATTTCGGCACGAACGCTTCAACCGAAGAACGCGTAATGCACATCACCCCCAATATATTGAAAGTAGATCGCTCATTAATGCTTGAGTTTGAAAAAGGTAAAAGCGAACAAATTAATGTCGCACTGCAACTGGCTAAACGCATCGGTGCAAAAACTGTAATCGAAGGCATTGAAACTCAAGAACAATTCGACATGATGAAAGAGCTAGGGTTCAATATGTATCAAGGCTACCACTTGGCCATGCCGATGCCTATTCAGCTAAACACCCAACAGGCCGTTTAACTGAGTCGTTTCGCGCATAACATCGTTATCATTCTGTATCGTTTAGATACTAAAAGGCCAATAGTTAAATAACTACTGGCCTTTATATTATGGCTCGCTCAATGTGACGCTTTATATTCACATTTTGGTTTAAAGAACCCGCTAGAAGAACTCAATAGAGTTTCGACCACTTTTATCATCACGCTGTGGCTTCGGTGTATCTTGTTTCTTTTTCGCTTTTGCTTTGTTCTCTTTCTTTGGCTCAGCCTTTGCGCTTAGCTGACTAGCCTTTGTCTTTTTAGGTTCAGCGTGTTTCTGTTCGTTTCTCTTAGACTCTTGCTTAGTTTTATTAGACTTTTTGCTTTTCTTAGCATTTGGATCCGTTTTAGCCGCTTCTTTCTTCTTCGGTTTATCTTCAACTTCTTGAACAGGTTGATCACAAACGACTACGTAGTACTCTTGGTTAAATTCAAAAAAATCGCCATCGTACATTTTACGACGTTTACGCGTTTCTAATTCACCGTTAACCGCTACATAACCTTCTGAAATAATGTGTTTAGCTTCACCGCCACCGCTGACTAGGTTAGCAATTTTAAACACTTTATAAAGCTCTATAGGCTGYGAGGACACATCAACACCTAGCGCTTCAATCTCAATTTCTTCGCCTTCTTCGACTTGTTCGTAGCCTTCAAAATCTGCGTCTTCGTAATCTTCTTGGTTCATTTTTACTTCTCACTGATAACCCTGCGCGCAGTGTAATACCTATGCGCGTAAATAACCATGCCCTATACTTCTATTTAAATGACTATAGCTGTTTCATAGCATCGACTACAGTTAATTATAGTCCTTAGATATTGGAGCTTTATGCGCCGTTTTCTCTTGATATGGATATTGGGAGCAATACACTCTCACGCTAGTGAGCGTATACCTGTAGTCGTGTACGCTGATGACGCTTACCCACCATATAGCTATGAGGTTAACGGTGTTGCTAAAGGTATTTACGCTGACATCTTGCGGATTGCATTTAGCAGGATGCCTAACTACACCGTGTCCATTATTCCTGTGCCATTCAAACGCGGGCTCAAAATGCTGGAAACAGGCAAAGGCTTTGCACTCTACCCCCCCTATTTTTATGCCAATAAACGGTCATACATTTCCCCATATTCGACTGCGATACTCGATGAGGAAGTGGTCGTTTATTGCAATCAACACAAGATAAAGAGTATTCGGAACCAACCTATATGGCCTGATGACTTCTTTGGAATGACCATTGGGATCAATGAGTCATTTTCTATTGGCGGAGATGAGTTCTGGCAAGCCGAAAAAGACAAAAACATTAATGTAGAGCCCGGTAGAGATAATCGAGAAAACGTACTCAAACTTAGGGCTGGTCGAATTGATTGCTACATCAATGACAAATTGTCCATTCAGTGGGAAGTGAAACAGTTAAAAGAAAGTGGAGACCTAGACGAAGACACAGCTTTTCACCTGAGTGTTAATGTCAGTTCTGAACATGGCTACTTAGCTTACTCTGGAATCAATGAAAATCACTTTCCTTATAAAGCGGATTTCGTCGAAAAGTTCGACACTGTTATTCTAGATATGATCAATAATGGTGAAATACAATTTTTGCTCCGTAACTACGCCAATTAATATCTGTTGTCATATAT
>NZ_JAKJSW010000358.1:0-2690 GCF_050337375.1 Vibrio makurazakiensis
GATAAATACAAGATAAATACAATGTACTACTGATCCTCGACGAAATAGCTACTGGGTTTGGTCGAACAGGGAAGCTATTTGCCTGTGAACACTCACAGGTACAGCCCGATATTTTATGTGTGGGAAAAGCATTAACTGGAGGCTATATGACGCTTTCAGCTACCCTAGCATCCAAAAATGTCGCTGATACCGTTTGTGGTGGAGATGCTGGATGCTTTATGCATGGACCAACATTCATGGGGAATCCACTGGCGTGTGCGGTCGCTACTGCTAGTTTAGAAATCATCGAGCAAGGTGATTGGAAAAAACAAACTTCCGCAATCGAAGAACAGTTTTCGCAACAATTACCGAAGCTACTAGAGTATGAAAATGTGAAAGACGTCCGTTGGCTTGGTGCAATAGGTGTCGTAGAGACACATACACCCGTTGACATGGAAACTATTCAAGCGAAGTTCGTTGAGCAAGGTGTATGGATACGTCCGTTTGGTAAGCTAATCTATATGATGCCACCGTTTATCAGCCAACCTGAACATATCACAAGTCTTGTCAGTGCTATAGATTCAGCACTGCAGGATGAAACCTGCTTCCAACGCTAAATACGTAAGAACTCTGCTTTGAGTTTTCGTGAAATCTATTGCTTGTATCTGATTGCATTCGAACGGCCTTACCCGACTCCTAAGCATTTAGCTGGAAAGGGGATGAGTAAGGCCCTATTGTTGAGTAACTACCGAAGTTGGCTGTCTTTGCTCGCCCTTCGGTTAATTAAAGACTGAAGGTGAGAAACCTGCTCCAATGTACTTTGACACTCGATACACAGGTTTACCCCTTTAATTGCAAGTCGTCTTGCTTCTGGAATTGGATCACCACACTCTTCACAATAAAGAGCACTTTCTCCATGATGAATACTATTTCTGACTCTTGAAATTTCGTCGTCAATTGTGTTTTGAATTTGTTGGCTGACACTGTCGTCATTCGCCCACCCTACGGCCATAAAGCCCTCCTCACCATCGTTATAGAAAATAATGTGTTTGAGAAAATCTATACTTACCGCTTAACCCCATAGGGATAAGTTGGCCATCATCATACCCCTAACAAAAGCAATGATAATTACCGAAAAATACAAAACACTATTACTTTTAAGCAATAGTCACTTACCTATTTTATCGACACAGCAAAAGTTTCAGTTGCTGCAGACATAAAAAAACCCAGCTAAAAGCTGGGTTTAAAATCAATCGTTCATCACTACAACAGAGACAAAACTAGATTAACCGATGTGCGTTACGCCGCCCATATATGGTTGCAGTACAGCAGGGATAGCGATACGGCCATCTGCTTCTTGGTTATTCTCAAGAATCGCAACCATTGTACGGCCAACAGCAAGACCAGAACCGTTCAATGTGTGAACCAACTCTGGCTTCTTCTCACCCTTGCGGCGGAAACGAGCTTGCATACGACGAGCTTGGAAATCCCACATGTTTGAACAAGAAGAAATCTCACGGTAAGTTTCTTGTGCTGGAACCCATACTTCTAAGTCGTATGTTTTGCATGCGCCGAAGCCCATATCACCAGTACAAAGAACCACTTTACGGTAAGGAAGCTCTAGTAGTTGAAGTACTTTCTCAGCATGACCTGTTAGTTCTTCAAGTGCAGCCATTGAGTCTTCTGGCTTAGTGATCTGAACCAACTCAACTTTGTCGAATTGGTGCATACGGATAAGACCACGAGTATCACGACCGTAAGATCCCGCTTCAGAACGGAAACAAGGTGTATGAGCTGTCATCTTGATAGGTAGATCAGCTTCATCGCTGATCGTATCACGAACCATGTTTGTTACAGGTACTTCCGCTGTAGGGATAAGTGAAAGTTTCTTAAGAGGAACGTCACTTACCTGCTCAGTCAATGGACTAGTGTGGAATAGGTCTTCACCGAATTTTGGTAATTGACCAGTGCCAAACAAGCTATCTGAGTTCACTAGGTACGGTACATACATTTCAGTGTAGCCGTGCTCATCAGTGTGTAGATCTAGCATGAATTGAGCAATTGCGCGGTGTAGACGTGCGAATTTACCTTTCATAACAATAAAACGAGAACCCGACACTTTGACAGCACTTGCGAAATCAAGACCGCCAGACATTTCGCCTAGGTCAACGTGATCTTTAACTTCGAAGTCATAAGCTTTTGGCTCACCCCAACGAGAAATTTCAACGTTCTGGTCTTCACTTTCACCGTTAGGAACAGAGTCATCTGGTAAGTTAGGAACTGCAGAAGTGATCTCGTCTAGTTGAGCCTGAAGCTCAGACAGAGAAACTTTAGCTTCATCAAGTTCTGCACCTAAGTTACCTACTTCAGCAAGGATGCGAGCAGCTTCTTCATGTTCGCCTTTTGCTTTCGCTTGGCCAATGGACTTCGAGCGAGAGTTACGTAACGCTTGTAGTTCTTCAGTTTTCATCTGAAGGGACTTACGCTTTTCTTCAAGTCCACGAATTGTCTCTACGTCTAGGGTGTAACCTCGACGTGCTAATTTTGCAGCTGTTTCATCCAGCTCAGCTCGAAGTAATTTAGAATCCAGCATTGCTAATCCTATGCTTTAGTTATTTGAATATTCAGTAGATTGACTACTGAATCACTACTAAACCACCAAAATTGATTGTATTTCAACCAAATATTGGCAATTTAATCTGAATATATTG
>NZ_JAKJSW010000359.1:0-2664 GCF_050337375.1 Vibrio makurazakiensis
GAATATATGGTTAACAAAGGAGTCAGCGGTAATCTGGTGTCTTTAAAGCCGACTAATTCGCCTGATAAACGTTTGTTCGATCTATCCGTTCGCTATACAAAATATAAGACCATAACCCAAGTGTGTACTTACGAATCAATTGATCGTTTCGGGTACGGGGAAACAGGGTGCTACGCCGAGAATGCTAGATGGCAGTCTATGGTTAACCCAGAAAAAATGCTGAATAGCGTGCGATAGGCGATAGTAAAATGTTTGATCTAGTAGATATATTAAAAACAAAAGTAGAAGAGAAAGAAGTGGTTCAAGAACAGATAACCTCTGTATTGTTCCATCAAACACAAGAATGCATCGATYTTGTGGAAGAAGCTTTTCGCTTTGAGGGGATCGTTCCTCCGTCAATGTTGAATAATTCCGATGAGAATATCAAACAACATGTTCGTGAAGCTAACATCGAAATTGCTATCGTTGAATTGAATGTGACTGAARGTGTTACTGAAGATATGAAACGAATCAGCCATTTATTACCAAATAGCGCCTCGGTTATTGTGGTTGGTAGTGAAGACGCTATTTCTACCATACGTAATCTAAAGGATATGGGTTTCTACTATGTATTTTGGCCTATTACGAAGCAAGAATTGATCGACTTTGTAAGAAACGTGGATAGCAATCGAAAAAAGAACAGCGGACTAGGTAAAGATAGGACTGCAAAAAAAGTCGCAGTTTGGGGAACCAAAGGTGGTGTCGGTGCCACGATGCTGACTGCTGAGATAGCCTATGAACTCAGTGCTAAGAAGAAAAGTTCTTGTCTTATCGTTGATCATGATTTTCGTGGGGGAAATCTCGATATTTTCCTTGGTGAAAAGCACTTTCAGAAAAAGACTGTTGCTCCAGGAGCACTCACTGCAAATTTAGACGTGAGTTATGCAAGCAGCATGATCAAGAAAATCAATGACATGTTAGCTGTACTTGCCGTCGAGTCAGAAGAGCTTAATGAGCTCGAACTTAAAGAATACGCACGTTCTTTGTCTGGAAAAATGGCGGGGCAATATAACTTTATTTTAGAAGACCTATCGCGTTCTTCTAACTCAAAAACTGATCTAAAGTACATCGCTGAAAATAATGACATTATTGCATTAGTGCTAGAGCCTACCGTCTCCAGTGTACGTGAAACCAAGCGTCTTCTAGCTTCGTTAGAAAACTTGGATTCCAAAGTTCGCTGTATTGTTGTCGTTAACTACACCATGGTTGAAAAGTCGGCCACTATTTCAGTAGAAGAGATTAAGCAATTCTTGGCTCGAAACGTTGATGTGGTTTGCCCCAATGAAGCGCAGGTTGGAAAGATGGTCTTGGAAGGTCAGCATATCTATCAGTTGGGTCTACCTATTAGTAAAAGCTTGAATCGATTAACTTCATTATTACTTGGGGAAAGTGAGCGTAACGAGGAAACATCGCCACTTAAGAAGTTGCTCAAGAGGTTCAAATAATGGATCAGGCTAAATCCAACTACATAGCAATCCGTAATCAAATATTTGACGCGTTAGATGCTGAAGCTGTTCACTCTCTTTCGAAAGACGCATTAAGCAAACAACTGACCAGTGCGGTTGAAATGCTTATTGAAACGCACGGCTTTTCTGTAGCAACTGTCGTCAAAAATGAATACGTTCGTAGCTTAGTTGATGAGTTACACGGTCTTGGACCACTACAAAAGCTAATGGATGATGACTCAATTAGCGACATCATGATTAATGGCTATAACAATGTGTTTATAGAAAGAAACGGTATTGTTGAGAAAGCCCCTGTTAGCTTTATTGATGAGTCTCAGCTGTTACAAATAGCAAAAAGAATTGCTAGCCGAATTGGTCGACGTGTTGATGACTCTTCCCCTACTTGTGATGCGCGTTTACCTGACGGTAGCCGTGTCAATATAGTCACTCCTCCAATTGCTATCGATGGCACATCGGTTTCAATACGTAAGTTCAAGAAACAAAGCATTGACCTTGGTCAGCTAGTGGACTTTGGCGCGATGAGCCCTGAAATGGCTAAAGTTTTGATGATAGCGTCACGCTGCAGGCTGAATATTTTGATTTCGGGCGGCACAGGTWCCGGTAAGACGACAATGTTAAATGCGTTGTCACAATATATTTCTGAAAAAGAACGAATTGTCACAATAGAAGATGCGGCGGAGCTGAGGTTACTTCAGCCCCACGTAGTTCGTTTAGAAACGAGAACTGCTGGTATTGAGGGCACGGGGGCCATTACGCAAAGAGACTTAGTCATCAACTCACTACGTATGAGACCGGATAGAATCATAATGGGTGAGTGTCGTGGTGGGGAAGCGTTTGAAATGCTACAAGCCATGAATACTGGCCATGATGGGTCAATGTCTACCTTACACGCGAACACCCCTAGGGATGCGATTGCTCGTGTAGAGTCAATGATAATGATGGCGACAAGCAGCCTTCCCTTGGAAGCGATTCGTAGAACCATTGTTAGTGCAGTCGATCTCGTTATACAGATCAGCCGTCTTCATGACGGTAGTAGAAAAGTCATGAGTATTACGGAAGTCGTTGGCATTGAAGGTTCCAACGTTGTTCTTGAAGAGATATTTAAGTTCCAGCCAAAGATCCAAAGTGAATCAGGGAAGGTGTCGGGTCGTTATGTAAC
>NZ_JAKJSW010000360.1:0-2644 GCF_050337375.1 Vibrio makurazakiensis
GTCTCTTTTATCGAGATGTCATCATGTTTGAAAAGGTTGTAGGCCTCTTCATTATTTTTATCTGACGCAATCAATTTCCATTCAATCATATATTCAAACCGTATGTGAACATGTTTTGATTTCCAACCTCAAAAATACGACGAAGCATCTTTTGAGTTTTTTCCATTTCATCAGGAATATTATCAATCAAAAGTGACAAACGTTTACCAAAATTTTGACCATATCCATTCAACAATGGAAGTACATGTTGACTTACAGCAAAGTCCAAAGCGGTATACCTACTATCGATATACATAGACGAAGTAACATTATGATATGAACGAATGGCTTTAACTTTCCTAAATGAAATATTAACCGGTGCACCTAGCTCAGGGTTATCATCACGTAAAGTATCAATAATGAGTTTAAGAGTGCGATCAATATCTTGAGGTAACTCCATCGAACGCGGAGTGAACAAGTCGACAAACTTCTTCCCTGAAATAGGTTTAACATCAAGAGTATAATCGCTTGCCACTGAGTTGATTGCTAAATCATATGCCGGCTCAAAATCATCGAAATTTATAATGGCCGATCTATCTAGCATTCTCGGCGTTAATGATTGAACCGATTCATCGTTATTGATAGTACCTAAAAAGCGTAAATAGTTAGGTACAGTGAGATAGGGCTTATTATGATCTCCAGTAGTAATAATTCTTTTTGATTCTGGGTCTGACATTTCCAAAAATGGACTGAAGTAGTGCTCAGGTTGACTAAGGTTAAATTCATCCAATAGACAAATTGCCGGAGCTGCAGCGATATCACTCTTCTGCTCGGAATCCAAATGCTTCAATAGCTCATAAAGACCTGTGGCAGAAGAATTGAAAGAGCATGATAGTGCATTATAGAATCCTAGGACGTCTCTCGAACTCGTCCAGCCGCGAGCAACGGGTATATTGAGTAATCGCTTGTCTAATCCCAAACTACTACCAAGCAGTTTAGCTAATGAAGTCTTACCAGTGCCCGGTCTACCAGAAAATAATGTAAATTGTGATTGTGCAACGGTAGTCAAAATATTTGCTACAGTGTTGTAATCAGTCTTTCYTCCCTGTTGGCTCAGTGCTTCTTCAACACTTTTGATAAGATTATCTCTTACTTCGTCATCACTTTTAGATGTATCAAAACTTTTTGTCTCGACATGATAATCAATTAGTCTGACTTGGGGTTTTGCGGCGATACCTGAAAGGGCATCTACATCAGGTTTAAGCTCTAATAATCGCTTAGTAAGCTGGTCATTTGATTTACGTAATTTAGCTGACACTTCATCTACTTGAAGGTCTATTTCAGTTTTTCTAGTTTGAGCTCGTTCTTTATCGCGGTCTAAGTCTTTAATTTCTTGCTGAATAGCTTCTAATGTACTGTAGCGACTATGTTTTTGTTCTAAAGTAGCAACGTTTGTTGACAAATTATCGAGCTCTAATCTTTTTTCTTCAATTAGTAATTCCAATTTGTCTTTTGCTTGCTTTGATAGTGCGTCGAAAGATGCAGTAGACTCTGCGCTTAACTCCATCTCTTCTCGTTCACGCTGTGATTTTCTAATATCAGCAACAACCTTGTCTTTCTTGTCTTCTAGTTCCTTGAGATCCGATATTAGTTGCTCATGTTCAAGATCTAGCTTCTTAAGAAATGATTGTTTTTCTGATTGGAAAAATTCGTCTTTGTTAGAGTCAATATAGTTCTTCAGTACATTGGCACCAGTGTCCGTATTTAAGAAGTTATCAACTAAATCTTTGCGGGTGCCTTCCCAAGAGTTAGCTGTCTCTAACGCTTCAAACAATCGTTTGAAACGATCAGGGAACCTTCTTTGATCTACACTCGATGCAAATGACTTTCTAATCTGAGCGATTGTTCCTTTGTTAAAAGATCTAATCTCTGAATTTTGGGCAATTTTGGAGCCATAAGTTGAGATAATTTGATCATCTGTAATAAAGTCTATTGTTTCTGCATGTTCAAAACATTTTTTCACGTTACCCAGTAAAATTGGTAAGTTCTCTTTTTCATATAGAGCATGTATGCACTGTTGGGAACCAACTTTCCCTATATGATATTGAGGAGTATTATCCAAAGGCGTCGATATAGCTTTAAGGTGTAGTACTCTACGATTTGTAAGCTCATCTACCTCCTCTGTATAATCAAACGGACCGTACAAAAAATCATTGTCTCTAAGCAGGATAGTTTTAGTTAATGGCTTTTTACTTGATACAAAGTTCGGGTTAGATATCGGCGGTAAAGGAGTATCGAATATTTCACAACAAACTAAACCTTTTAATTCGTTACATGAACCCATCCGGGTAACATAGCGACAGTCACCCTCACGACCTTCATAGTTAGAAGGTATACATGTCGCGACAAATAATCGGTCGCCAAATTTTTCTTTCAGCTCAGAAAATTGACCTGTCACAAAAACCATTTCAGTGTCACAAAAATACTCAGTCCCATTAATTGGGACAACATCATTTGAAGGAAGGATTTCATAGAAGGCTCTGAGCTTGCCGACATCACTTTCAGAATTACCATAACCCCTTTCGACAGCACAAATTATCTTTCTTTCAGCATTTCTATCAGTATTCATGTGGTTCTCTATTATTTTGTATTATGTATATGTGTG
>NZ_JAKJSW010000052.1:0-24023 GCF_050337375.1 Vibrio makurazakiensis
AGTAGCTCGTAGTAGCTCCACATTAGATCGTCAGAAATAGACATGATCTTACCAAACATCTCGCTTGGCGCTTCACTGATACCAATGTAGTTGTGCGCAGACTTAGACATTTTCTTAACGCCGTCTAGACCAACAAGTAGTGGCATCATTAGTACAGCTTGTGGTTTTTGACCTGCTGCTTTTTGCAGTTCGCGACCCATTAGAAGGTTAAACTTCTGGTCAGTACCGCCAAGCTCAACGTCACTCTCTAGTGCAACAGAATCGTGACCTTGTAGAAGTGGGTACATGAATTCGTGGATTGCAATTGGTTGACCGCCAGCATAACGCTTTTTAAAGTCATCACGTTCAAGCATACGAGCAACAGTTTGGTTAGAAGCTAGACGGATCATACCTTCAGCACCAAGCTCAGATAACCACTCAGAGTTAAAACGAATTTGCGTTTTAGCAGGGTCTAGAATTTTGAATACTTGCTCTTTATACGTTTCAGCATTCTTCAATACGTCTTCACGGCTCAATGGTGGACGTGTTGAGTTCTTACCTGATGGGTCACCAACCATTGCAGTGAAATCACCAATAAGGAATGTCACTTCATGGCCTAGCTCTTGAAATGCACGCAATTTATTAAAGATTACTGTGTGACCAAGATGGATATCTGGTGCAGTAGGATCGGCACCTAATTTAATGCGTAAAGGACGACCTTCTTTCAACTTAGCAATCAGTTCGTCTTCTGGAATCAGTTCTTCTACGCCACGTTTGATCTCGGCTAGTGCAGCTTCAATACTCGCCATTCTTGTTCACTCCCACAGATTTGGCAAAAATATAATAGTTCGACATCTTACTTGAATAGCGATGCATTTTGAAACCAGTTAAACTATTCTGTTGTCTATTTTCACAATATTTACAGAACGAACCGGAACATGTTGTCTATTTTTGCACGCCTTCCCCTCTTGCATCGGGCTTTTATTGCATTCTTTAGTGCTGTAATTTTTATTGCTCTTTTTTTATTGCCCGAAGCGAATAGCTTAAGGGATAACAAAAGCCGTTTAGAAATCGGTAAGCATTATCCACTAACCATTAACGCCGAAGCGCTAGCTTCAGGTGTGGAAGTGGCCCCAACAGCGGTTCTAAGTTGGGAGAAATATACCGTTCGCTCAGGCGAAAGTACCGCTGTGCTATTTAAACGAATAGGGCTTTCCCCTCGCCTACTACATACGCTAGTCAACACAGACAAAGACACTAAGAGCCAATTATCCAAATTGCGCCCTGGTGACGTACTGCAATTTGGTTTTGATGAAAATAACGATTTAATCCAGTTAAAGCGTCAGTTAAGTGCCTTTGAAACCTTCCGCATAACGAGATCAGGCGACAAGTTCACTTCTGAGTTCTATAAAAAAGAAGTCGACTACCAATACAACTTCGCTCAAGCCGATATCACGTCTAACTTCTGGAATGCAGGTATCAATGCAGGTTTAACCGCAAACCAAATCATGGAGCTAGCTGGAATTTTTGGTTGGGATATCGACTTTGCGTTAGATATCCGAGAGAAAGATAGCTTTAAAATTCTCTATCAAGAAAAAGTGGTTGAAGGCGAAGTGATTGGCCGCGGAAAAATCATGGCTGCTATTTTCGAAAACCAAGGTGATACGTTTACAGCTATCCTAGATGATAAATCTGGCAACTATTACGATGATGAAGGACGTGCGATGAAAAAAGCATTCCTACGTTCTCCAGTCGATTTTAGGCGAGTTACCTCTAACTTCAACCCGAACAGAAGACACCCAGTGACCGGTAAGGTTAGGGCTCATAGAGGGACAGATTACGCTGCACCCGTTGGTACTCCTATTTGGGCTGCTGGTGATGGTATTGTTCAGAAATCCAGCTACAACCAGTTCAACGGAAACTACGTTTTCATTCGCCATAGCAATACTTACATTACTAAATACCTACACTTAAAAAAACGCTCAGTTAAAACAGGTCAGCGTGTAAAACAAGGTCAAACCATTGGTACTCTTGGTGGTACCGGCCGTGTCACTGGCCCTCACTTGCATTACGAATTCTTGGTTAATGGCGTACATAAAAATGCGCGTACCGTTAAGCTTCCTCAGTCGAAATCACTGCAAGGAAAAACCAAAGCGACCTTTATTGCTAACTCTAAAATTCGCTTAGAGAAACTAGAGCGCTATGGGCAACTGCTCGCGCAGAACTAATACGCAATGAGTTAAAAGCTAGTATTTATCTTGAATTAAAAAGAGCGCCCTATCATTGGCGCTCTTTTTTATTGCTTTGACTCTCTAAAACAAGCTTACACAGAAAGGTTACTCCTGAAGCTTATTAGCTTCAAAGTGACTTCGGCCTAACATCAACAAACATGGCGTTAATACTAAAGTCAGCACCGTAGCAAAGGCTAAGCCACCAGCAATCGCAGTTGCCAATTGTGACCACCACTGCGTGCTCGGCGCACCAAACTCAATCTTTTGGTTAATGAGGTCGATGTTCATTTCCAATACCATGGGCATTAACCCTAAAATCGTCGTTACCGTAGTGAGCATAACGGGTCTTAAACGCTGAACTCCCGTGCGTAATATAGCGTCACGTTTATCTAATCCTCGTTTTAGTAACTGATTATATGTATCGATCAATACAATATTGTTGTTTACCACGATACCCGCTAAAGCGATGACCCCAATACCTGACATCACTATGCCAAATGGTCGTTGGAAAATAAGTAAACCGACAAAAACCCCAACCGTAGAGAACAATACTGCACTTAAAATCAAGAAAGCTTGATAGAAACTATTAAACTGAGTAATCAGAATCAAAGCCATTACCGCCAGAGCGACGATGAAAGCACTTTGTAAGAAGGCTGAAGAGTTTTCTTGTTCTTCATTCTGACCTCGGATTTTAAACTCAACGCTTGCAGGTAAACCAAGCTCCACAAGAGCCTGTTCGATTTGCGGCAGCTCAAGAGCCAAGTTAAAACCCTCTTCCATATCAGCCACGATGTTGATTACACGCACACCATCGATACGCTTAATGGTGTCTTGCTTATGATCCGGAATAATTTGTGCAAAGTTAGTAATCGGGACTAACCCAGACGGCGTTTTCACTCTTAGCTGATCAAAACGGCCAATATCACGTTTTTCTTCTGGGTAACGAACTAAGATATCGACCTCTTCCGCCGAATCATCCGGTAAATAGTCGCCAATTTTTAATCCATTAGTCACAAACTGAACAGTATTTCCGACCAAAGTGGCGTCTGCGTTAAATCTTGCAGCGTCATCACGACGGATATCCACCTTCCAGTCGATACCGTCTTTACTCGCCGTATCACTAATATTTTTTAAAGCAGAATTATTATCAGCCCATTTTCTTACCGTTCTTGCTGCACCGTTTAGTTCATCAGGAATACGAGCCGAAAGTTCAATAACTAAATCATTTTCGACTGGAGGGCCTGCGTCTGGGAATTTAAACTCAATCTCCACCCCTGCATATTGGTCAGTACTCAGCTTAAGCTCTTCAATAATGTCCTTCACACTACGTCGGTATTGCCAATCAACGGGAGTTATAGAAATTTGCCCGATCTCATTGTCCCCGCCAGTTCGGGTGTAAACACTTTCGAACTCCTCATGATCGAGCATGATTTGCTCTATATCAGACATGATGACATCTTTTTCTTGAATAGAGAGGTCACCATGAGARCGAACTTTCACATTAAAAAATGGAGGATCAACCTCTGGAAAGAATTCTGCTCCTAGGCCAGCCTTGGAGTAAGTAAAGCCCACAGCTACCGCAAGTAGAATGGCACTAAATAAGATCTTCAATGGGTGCTGTATCGCAACGGAAAGGGTGTGGTAATAAAGTTTTGTTAACCCTTTAGCTTGATCAAATTTACCGTCATGCAAGGCCAACATCTGTTGCTGGTTTTTGTCGGAAACATATTGAGGTTTACCGATCAAGCCGCCTAAAACAGGGACGAATAGCAATGCCATCACTAACGATGCCGTTAATGTCGCGATCAATGTTAACGGTAAATATTTCATGAATTCGCCAGTAATATCTGGCCAAAAGAGTAAAGGAGCAAACGCTGCAAGTGTAGTAGCAGTGGAGGCAGTGATAGGCCATGCCATCCTCTTGGCTGCATCTCGATAAGCTTCTTTACGAGGTGTGCCTTCTTGCATTCTTCTGTCTGCAAATTCGGTAACAACAATCGCGCCATCGACCAGCATTCCGACCGCCATGATCAACGAAAACAGCACAACAATATTTACGGTGAGCCCAAACACTGACAGCACCAACAACCCGGTAAGGAAAGAACCCGGAATAGAGATCCCAACCAACAATGCGGTACGAACACCTAAGATCGCAATGATCACGATGACAACAAGAATAATCGCCGACAATATATTGTTTTGCAGATCATTAAGCATGATCTTCACATCTTTCGATTCATCCCAAGTATATTTCACCAACAAATTACTGGGCCAATCCGTACGTTCCTGTGCCCCTGCCATCACTGCTTTTACTAGCTCAACCGTTTCTATAATGTTTTCACCAGCGCGCTTTTTAATATCGAGGACAACCGCTGATTTTCCATCCAATCGAGCAAAACTTTCAGGATCACGGAATGCTCGACGAACCGTCGCCACATCACCAAAAGTTACGACTTGTTTACCGTCAACTTTAATGGGCAACTCTAGGACATCTTTTAGTGAGTTGAATACTGAAGGAACTTTAATTGAGAAGCGTCCATAGCCAGTATCAACAAAACCAGCAGCAACAACTCTATTGTTAAGTGCAATAAGGTTGTAAATATCCGCTTGATCTAGGCTATAGCTTTCCATTAATAATGGGTCGACGATGATTTCGACAATATCATCACGATCACCTGCGATATCAACTTCTAAGATTTGGCGATAACTTTCCAATTTGTCTCGTAACTGCCTCGCTATTTGTACGATTGAACGCTCAGGTAATGTGCCATACAGAACAACGGACAAAACAGGTTGCTCGGTTGCTAAAGTGACTTCATTGACGGTTGGTTCATCACTATCAGCAGGCAGTTTAGGTTTAGCAAGATCAACAGCATCACGAACGTCAGCCATGGCTTTAGTAAGATCTGCGCCCACATTGAATTCAAGCATGACAGAGGCATGTCCCTCTGCAGCTGTAGAGTTCATTTCTTTTACCCCTTCAATCGAACGCAGTTCTTGCTCGATAGGGCGAACCAATAGACGTTCAGCATCAGATGGGGAAATCCCTTGGTGACCAACAGACACGTAAATAATAGGGATGGTAATATCAGGGCTCGATTCTTTCGGTATAGAGATATACGTCCCCGCGCCTGCGATGAGTATTAAAACCAACAGTGTTAGCATTGTTCGAGCGCGTGAAATAGCCGCATCAATAAGTGAATACATAAACCCTCCTACTGATCCGTTTCGACGGTTTTCTGTATCGCGATAATTTCATCACCATCCCGTACAAAACCCTGTCCGACGGTAATAATATCTACCTGCTCACCTAACCCTGCGAGCCAAACTCCGTCTTGCTCCGCTTTCACTAATTGAATCGCAACGAATTTAGCATGCTGTTTTCCATCACCATCATTGACTACAGTTTTAACTCCTAAATTCCCCACCTCATCCAATGCGAGCATTGCTGGAGTGACCTTAATCGCGAGCTTATCTTCTAGGTTTAATGCTATTTCAGCACTCACACCGGCTGGCAGCACGATATTTGGGTTAGGAATTTCAATTTCTATCGGGAAGGTATTAGTAGAAACAGAAGAAACTCGCGAGATGTAACGTAATTTACCTCCAAGCAACTCTCCACCAAGTAAACGAACAGTAGCAGCCTGATTCGCTTGTAGCTGTTGGATATGCCTCTCACTGACATCAGCTTCAATCACTAATGGATCCAGATCTATCACTCCAGCCACAGGGTCTCCAACACCAACAAAGTCACCCAATTCGACATGTAATTCTTGAACAATTCCACTAAAAGGTGCCCGAACCGTAGTGTTAGTGAGCGCTAACTCTGCATTACTCTTCAGCGCTTTCGCTTCTGTTAATGAAGCTTGCGCAGAGGTATAGGCGATTTCGCCTTGTAGGCCACGATCTTTAAGCGATTGAGCAGCCTTGAACTCTTTTTGTTTAAGACTGAGGAGTGCTTTGGCTCTATCAAGCTGTATCGATAAGTCCCCTTTATCTATTTGAGCGACAGCCTGACCAGCCTTAACTTGATCACCTTTTACGACATTAAGCTTAACGACTTTACCCGCTATTTCAGCGCCTAAGCGAGCATGCCTATCAGGTGCTGTTCGACCATATAGCTCTATGGTTTTATGGGTACTTTGTGCTGAAAATGTTTGATAGGTGACTTTTGCTAAAGGAACTGTCGACGTTTTAGTTTCAGTCACTTCTTCGGCTTGAAGAGCGCCAAGACCTAACCATACCGAGAGCAATATAATAAGACACAAAGAAACGAACCACGGTCGCTTCGAAAAAAAGCTGCCGAAAGATAGAGTGGGCATAAACAGTCCTTTTTAGATCAACAAGCTAACTAAATGTCAGATGATGAAAATCATGTAATATCCTGATACATGAGATTTACCATAACAGAACTGTATTTATTAAAAGTGAGATGTTCTCGACAGTTTAGTTAGTATACCGTTTACTAAAAAGGTGCATTTTCAATTTGAGCCCTTCAAATACTAGATATTACAGGCAAAAAAAAGCGCTGAATCAATGTTCAGCGCAATTAGAATATCGTTAATCTTGCGTGTCTTTTAAACGCTAAAAGAAGCACCACAACCACAAGTTGTTGTTGCATTAGGGTTGTTTACGAAGAAACGTGCACCTTCTAGGCCTTCCGTGTAATCAACCATTCCGCCGACAAGGTATTGTAGGCTCATAGGATCAACAACAAGTGTCACACCACTATTTACGATAGTCGTGTCGCCGTCATTAACTTTCTCATCGAACGTAAAACCGTATTGGAAGCCGCTACAACCACCACCGGTGATGTATACACGTAGTTTCAATTCTGGGTTTTCTTCTTCAGCAATTAGCGTTTGTACGCGGGTAGCTGCTGCATCAGAAAATGATAATGGGATATTTACTTCGCTCACGACAACCTCTCTCACTTCATGTCAAAAACAACCTGATACAAATTACTCAGAGATCATAGTTGTTGAATTCTTCTTAATATAACCCTGATTATCTAATACCTGACTGATACGTTCAAGTATTCACCAACAGGATTGCTATTTTTCCTATGACTCACCGCCTTTACGGGTAAATAATACGCGTATTACCGCTAAAGCATCACATTCGGGCGATTATATTGGCGAAATTATTCCTAGATGGATTAGGGATCGGTACAATGCGCTCAAATTGGTCCGACAATCAAAAGAGGATATATCAATGACCAAATCAGCAGAGTTGTATCAAAAAGCGCAAAAAACCATTCCAGGTGGTGTTAACTCACCAGTTCGCGCATTCAATGGCGTAGGCGGTTCTCCAATTTTTGTTGAACGAGCTGACGGCCCGTTAATTTTTGATGCTGATGGTAAAGCATACATTGATTATGTAGGTTCTTGGGGACCAATGATCCTAGGTCACARCCACGGTGCAATTCGTGATGCTGTGATCGAAGCCGCTCAACGTGGTCTTAGCTTCGGTGCTCCTACTGAACTAGAAATTAAAATGGCTGAACTTGTATCTGAAATGGTTCCTTCAATGGAACAGCTACGTATGGTTAGCTCAGGTACAGAAGCAACGATGAGCGCAATTCGTCTTGCTCGTGGTTTCACTAGCCGTGACAAAATTCTTAAGTTTGAAGGCTGTTACCACGGTCACGCAGATAGCTTACTAGTTAAAGCTGGTTCTGGCGCCCTAACTTTAGGCCAACCGAGCTCTCCAGGTGTTCCTGCCGATTTTGCTAAGCACACACTAACAGCAACGTTCAACAACCTAGACTCTGTTCGTGAACTTTTCGCGGCAAATAAAGGTGAGATCGCTTGTATCATTGTTGAGCCAGTAGCAGGCAACATGAACTGTATTCCACCAGTAGAAGGCTTCCATGAAGGTCTGCGTGAAATCTGTGATCAAGAAGGCGCACTGCTTATCTTTGATGAAGTAATGACAGGTTTCCGCGTTGCTCAAGGCTGTGCGCAAGCGTATTACAACATCAAACCAGACCTAACTTGTCTTGGTAAAGTTATTGGTGGCGGAATGCCAGTTGGTGCTTTCGGTGGCCGTAAAGACGTAATGCAATACATTGCGCCTACAGGTCCGGTATACCAAGCAGGTACACTTTCAGGTAACCCTGTAGCAATGGCAGCGGGTTATGCTTGTCTAACTCTTCTTAAAGAAGAAGGTAACGAGAAGCGCCTTGCGTCTAAAACAAAACAGTTAGCAGATGGTTTTAAGCATCTTGCTGACAAGCACGGCATTCCTCTACTAGTTACTCAAGTTGGCGGCATGTTTGGTTTCTTCTTCACCGTTCAAGAAACAGTAACTTGCTACGAAGATGTTGCTAAGTGCGATGTTGAACGCTTCAAGCGTTTCTTCCACTTAATGCTAGATCACGGTGTTTACCTAGCACCTTCAGCATTCGAGGCTAGCTTCACTTCTTTAGCTCACGGCTCTAAAGAAATTGATGCAACACTTGAAGCTGCTGACCGTTGTTTCGCAATGATCGCAGCAGAAGCATAAGCTAACTGGTAGCACTCAAGACAACCTAAATGCTAAAGGGCTGTTCAATACAGCCCTTTTTTATTGCCAAAATAAAAACACCAATAACATAATCGTGCCTAACAACATTCGAAACCACGGTATCTCTTTCTTTTCTTCAGCTTTATCACACTGTTTGTCTTTATCGCAGCAACCCATTATATAAAACTCCTCATTGCTAACTTACTGTTTTGAAGCCATTATAAACTCAGAATGTAACTTATGAGATCATGATAGTGTCAGAAAAAATTAAAATCACATCCAGCCACTGGGTAATTGTGGTTGCCCTTCTTGCAGCTGCCTATGCCTGTTATTTACTAATCGAACCCTATGTAAACTCGATTATTATGGCTTTTATCATCTCTTTGTTGATGTTCCCTATCCATAACTGGCTTGAAAAAAAGCTGCCGAATAAAGCAAATATCGTCTCGTTGCTGTCATGCATTATTCTGACTTTCATTATTGTTATTCCTCTGCTTGCGGTCTTTGCAGCGATAGTTCAACAAGGCTCTTTATTCTCACAAAATACCTATCAATGGGTAACCCACGGCGGTATTCAGACTTTGTTTGAGCATCCTTTAGTCATCAAAGCATTAGCGTTTGTGAATGACTACTTACCTTTTGACAATATTGAACCACAGGCGATCGCCCAAAAAGTCGGAGAGTTCGCGACTACGTTTGGCTCAAAACTCGTGGCACTCAGTGCTAAAATTTTAGGTGATGCGACCAACTTCCTGATGGATTTCTTCCTGATGTTGTTCGTCCTGTTTTTCTTGTTACGTGACCACGACAAAATCATCAACGCCATTCGCCACATTTTACCGTTATCGCGCAGCCAAGAAGATAAACTTCTATCAGAGATAGAACAGGTTTCAAAATCGGCAGTCATGGGATCATTCCTCACCGCAATAGCACAAGGTTTTGCCGGTGGTATTGGTATGTGGATAGCCGGTTTCCCAGGACTTTTCTGGGGCACTATGATGGGCTTTGCATCATTTATCCCTGTCGTAGGAACAGCGTTAATTTGGATACCTGCCGCGATTTACCTATTCTTAACAGGCGATACAACCTGGGCTATCTTCCTAACCGTATACTGCGTCGCGATTGTTGGCTCAATAGATAATCTTCTACGTCCACTGCTAATGCAAGGCAGCGCGGGTATGAATACGCTAATGATTTTCTTCTCATTACTGGGTGGTATCCAATTATTCGGCTTAATCGGTCTAATTTACGGCCCGCTCATTTTCGCTATCACTATCGTGCTATTTAATATTTACGAAGAAGAATTTAAAACATTTCTCGATAGCCAAGATAACGCCTAAAAGGCTTCAAGCTCAGGGCGGATTATGCGAAAATCCGCCCTCATTTTCTTAAACACCATGAGTGCTCATATGTCTGCATACATAGCTCCAAGCCAAATTGCTCAACGTCAATTAGCTTACTTCAACGGTAAGCATGTCTTAGTTGCTGGAGAGGCTGAAGATCTATTCCCTGTAGAATTGGCGAAACACTGTGAATCAGTGTCCGTATTTACGTCAAACTACAGTTACTATCGTCAATTAGACGGTTATGACAGCATTCAACGCTTTTATGGTGCTGAATTCACAGAAGAAACGAATGCAGATTTAGTATTACTTTATTGGCCGAAAGCAAAAGCCGAAGCTGAATACCTACTTGCTATGTTATTTGCAAAATTAGGTAAAGATACAGAGATCGTAGTTGTTGGTGAGAACCGTTCTGGCGTTAAGAGCGTTGAGAAAATGTTCCAACCTTACGGCAAAGTCGTCAAATACGACTCAGCACGTCGTTGCTCTTTCTACTGGGGACAGTGCTTTGAGCAACCCGATAATTTCAATTTAGTTGATTGGTTTAAAACCTATACAGTGAACATCGGTGAGCAATCACTGACTGTTAAAAGTTTACCTGGTGTTTTCAGCCACGGTGAATTTGACGTAGGTAGCCAATTACTACTGGATACACTTCCAAAGCTAAAAGGCAAAGTACTTGATTTTGGCTGTGGTGCAGGTGTGTTAGGCGCAGTAATGCTCTCTCGTAACCCAGAGATTGAGTTAGAGATGTGTGATATCAGCGCATTTGCAGTTGCTTCAAGTCAAGCAACCTTAGCTGCAAACGGGTTAAACGGTAAAGTATTTGCTTCTGACGTGTACTCTGACACTTCTAAAGACTATCAATTCATCATCAGTAACCCGCCATTCCATTCAGGCTTAGATACAAGCTACAGCGCAACAGAGACACTGCTAGCTAAGGCGCCAAGTCATTTGAAGAAACGTGGTGAGCTACTTATAGTCGCGAACAGTTTCCTAAAATACCAGCCTATTATCGAGCAATCTTTTGGTAAATGCGCGACGCTAAATAAGACCACTAAATTCGCTATCTATCACGCATCAAAATAACATTCAATTCCTAGTGCAGGCTAAAACCTGCACTGAATTCACCTAAATACCACCCTCTCGTCATAAAAAGTGCGCCTCTGCACACGCTTTAAATACCACTTACTTGTCAAAGTAAAAAAACTCGTTAATTTCGTTAAATTAGGATTCGTGAATTTTGTAAATTAACGCTGTTATCGATGCTTCGAAACAGTTTTTCAAGGAAAGTAGTACCTCTCTATGTTTAAATTTTATCGAAAGCAAAAGTTTAAACGCCTCCAAAATACTCTCATGATGGCGTTTCTTGCGCTTAGTATCACACCAGTGACTATTATTGCGATCTTCTTTCTTCAGTCTCACAGTGCAGATCTTCAAGAACAGAGCACCTCTCACTTAGTGTCAGTTCGAGATACCAAACAAACCCAGATTCTTGACTACTTACAAGCTCAAGAGTCTCAAGTCATGGGATTTGTACGTTCAGAGTTAGCAAATGCCAGTGGAGGACGCTTTTACGGATTGGTTAATGCCTTTCAACGTTTAGGGCTTGATATTGAGCAGGCTCGCGCAAACGCGCAGCAACGTTACATTCAAGGTTCTGGTAATCAAATAAAAACATCTATCCTTCCTGAATCAAGTAGTTACGTCGGGAGTGAACGTTACCGTTTATTACATAAGCGTTATCATTCTGCTTATTTAGAACTACTCAAGCGCTCTGATTTTAATGACATGCTGTTAGTTGATATTAACGGTAATGTGACCTATTCAGTGTTTAAAAATGACAATTTTGGCACCAATTTATTATCAGGTCGCTACAAAGATTCTAACCTTGGTCAAACGTTCAAACGATTAGACGATGAAGTCACACAAGAAAGAAAAAATAATGAAGACTATACGCCAGTTATTGTCTCAGACTTTGCTTTTGAAGATGGAAAACAAACCGCTTGGTTAGGTGCACCGATTATTCAGCAAGGTTATTTGCACAGCTACGCCATGTTCAGATTACCCATTAACGGCATCACCAAATTGATTGCTGATATCAACAAATCTTCCAATATGCAGACTTTACTCGTCGGTAGTGATTACTCTCCCCGTAGCCTCGCACACGACCAAAAAGCAGTAAACCTCAGTATTGAGGTAGTTGATCGCGCATTAGCAGGAGATACAGCAGTTGGAACATTTAACAACAGCTTAGAGCAAGCGATTATCGCAGCTTACGCGCCAATCAAACTCAAATATGCAACCTGGGCACTGGTTGTCGAGCTGCCAGAGAACGAAGCTTTCGCTCGAATCCACCAGTTGGAAAAGATATTTGTCATTACTATGCTAACGGCTATTGTTTTAGTGGTCGTTGCTTCCCACTACCTGTCTAACTTTATTACTTCACCGCTTTTAAAGTTAACGTGGGCTGCTGAAAAGGTTTCAGCTGGCGATCTTGATGAAACAATGATCAACACCGAACGTAAAGATGAAATAGGACGCTTGGCAGTGAGTTTTGAACGCATGCAGCGCTCAATACGTGAAAAGATTCAGTTGATCAGAAGTCAGAATGTCGAGCTAGAAGACAACCTAAAGCTGATAAAAAAACAAAATGACGATCTTCAGCTCGCCAACAAGCTAAAAGATGAATTCTTAGCGACGACATCTCATGAGCTAAGAACCCCACTACACGGCATGGTTGGTATTGCTGAGGCACTGATTTCCGGTGCGAATGGCCCCGTTCCTGCGAATCAAAAATACCAATTGGATATCATTATTAACAGTGGTCAACGACTTGCTACTTTGGTCGACGACTTACTGGATTACCACAAGATGCGTTACGGCAGTTTAGATATCCAAAAGTCAGCAGTCGACTTAGCGAGCGCCACCAGCTTGGTATTGGAACTGTCTAACCATTTACTTGGCACAAAACCGATCCGTATTATTAACCAAGTCCCAATGGATCTCGCGCTAGTTTCCTCTGATCCCCAGCGCTTAGAGCAAATCATGTATAACTTAATTGGTAATGCCATTAAATACACGACTGAAGGCAAAATTGTCATTTCAGCGAGTATTATTGATGACAATATCAGAGTCCAAGTTGTCGATACAGGCCAAGGCATACCTGCCGAACAACTAGAACATATTTTCGAACCCCTTATCCAAGCGGGTCAAGATGCAAGCCGCTATCGTCAAGGCGCAGGCCTAGGTTTATCAATTAGCCGTCAACTCATCGAGCTTATGGGGGGGTCTCTGTACGTAAGCAGCCAACCTATGGTCGGAACAACCTTTAGCTTCACTCTACCACTAGCGAGTGAAGAGGAGATCAGCGAGGCGTCAACGGCTTACCCTCATTTCCAAGCGCCTGACACATCGGAGAGCCATCACCCCGACAGTACACCGATTGAAGAAGATCCTAATGGGCCTTTATTGGTTGTAGCCGATGATGAGCCAGTAAACCTTAGAGTTCTAGATAGCTTCTTAAAACTTGAAGGATATAGAGTACGAACAGCCAAAGATGGCCCTGAAGCAATCGAGCTAATTAAAACTGAAAAACCAGAATTACTGTTATTAGATATCATGATGCCGGGAATGAGTGGCTATCAAGTATGTGAAACTTTACGTAACGATTATGATCACGCGCAGCTTCCAATCATTATGTTGACGGCTTTAAATCAAACAGAAGATAGAGTTCGCGGCTTCGATGCTGGAGCAAATGACTATTTATCGAAACCATTCAATAAGCAAGAACTAGCAGCTAGGATCACAGCTCACTTATCAGCAAGTAAAGCAGAACAACGTCGCATCGAAAATGATGTTCTACAGCAAGAGCTCAAGCATAGGGCAATTGTTGAAGCGAGTTTGTTAGAAACTCAAGGGCGATTATTAGAACAACTTGAATCTGCACCCGAAGCGATTATCTGCATTAGAGATGACCAGCGAATTCGTTTTGCCAATGAGGCAGCCACTAAATTGTTCCGTCGTAGTCAGGAACAGCTAAAACGCTCTACCGCCGACGAAATTATCGCACCTAAATATTTAAACGTTGAACAACCCCATTACTGTGGTGAGATTGACATTTATGTGGAAGACACCCGTCAACATATCTCAAGCGATATTCTTAAATTGCCTGATGGTTCGGGGCTACAATCCATGTACATATTCAATGTCGGTGGTGGTATTAACGCCAGCCGTATTAATAACTTAGAAACCGCAGTAGAAGCTCTCTCAAGTTATGCTTTTGAGGGAGATAAAGACAAGCTTCAACTGCTTAAAGAACTTGGTGGTGAATTTACTCGTATCGCCGACAAAGCAGCCGGTGAAGGTAAGAACAAGCACGACATAATGAGAGAAGTGCTGGTTGACGCTATGACTAGCTCAATTGAGTACTGGGAATCTGTAACAGGAGAGAGCAAGTTTAAGTTCGCCGAGCAAAGTGGTTTATGGCGTGTCTATTTAGACCGCAGCACGCTACAAACACGTACCTTAGACAAATACCTTAGAGTGGAAACTCTCCCTAAGACCCCTCGCTGGAGGACGGTATTAAACTCTATAGAGTTCATTCTTGAGCACTGTAAAGAGCAAAGCCCAGAACGTTCTCATATTGAAGCACTACGCGATAAGTTACAAAAGCTGCTAACCAGCTAGCCACATCCTTTTATTCTTCACAAAAGCCTGCATAGCTGCAGGCTTTTTTTGTTAATGCAAAGAAGAGAATCCAAACGGTATAAACCAACGATAAATTCCAACACATAAACTCAGAATACATGCTCTATATGACAGTATCTTCCGCAGACAAACCACAGTTCCCCATTGATTCACGATGTCAGAAACTCATATCAACAGCCTTTCAATTCCATCAATAGCGCCTCGTTTTAACTCACCCTCGCCTTAATTAACAACGATAAATAAGACAATAAAACTGAGGGCTTCGAGCTCTAATTTCACTGGTTTTTTATTAATTCGTGGAGTCTTTGTCAGGGTTTGCGAACTTAGTCACAACAGAACGGCAGATTTATTTTTTCATGAGAAATTAACGTAACAACGGCAAGTGAGCCAGATCTACTTTTACTAACACAGTCACAAAATCATTAATTATAGTAACACCCACCGATAGTAACCACTTACGCATGATAGTTTGTATAAATGGAGTTGCGACCTATATCAACCTTTACAATACGTATAAAAAACACACAAAACCCAGTAAATTAACGTTTATGACGTGAGTTGAGTAAGTTTTAACGTTTTTAACGGGAAACACATTTGATTATTTACTCTTTAAGGTGTTTTCTTAGTCCTGCCTAAGGCCTACAGGCCACTCTTCTTCACTTCTTTAGACTAAGCAGTTTGAGAGGTAGGCCTTTTTAGAATGGTTATCACTGGATAACATTCCATCCATTAGTGAAACGAAAGCAAATAGTAAGGAACAGCTATGCTTGCCAATATTAAAAAAACAGCACTAGCAACAGCAATTATTGCAACTGCTACAACAGGTTTTGCATCAGTAGCAAACGCTGCAGAACGCAGTGAGTTAACGATCCACCCGAAAGAGTACACAACCTTTGTACGTAACTTTAACCCGTACCTAGGTGCTACTAACCTACATACAACAACAGACTTCCTATACGAGCCTCTAGTTGTATTCAACGAAATGCACGGCAACACGCCAGTTTTCCGTTTAGCTGAAAACTACAAAATGTCAGACGACCTAATGAGCGTTACTTTTGACATCCGTAAAGGTGTTAAATGGTCTGATGGTGAAACGTTCTCTGCAGATGACGTAGTTTACTCTTTCAACCTTGTTAAAGAAAAACCAGAGCTAGACCAAAGTGGTATTAACTCTTGGGTATCAAGTGTTGAGAAACTAAATGACTACCAAGTTCGCTTCCGTCTTACTGAAGCTAACTCAAACGTACCTTACGAAATTGCTAAAGTACCTGTAGTGCCTAAGCACATCTGGAAAGATGTGAAAGATCCAGCATCGTTCACTAACGAAAACCCTGTAGGTTCTGGTCCATTTACTGAGATCGATACATTCACAGCGCAACTTTACATCCAATGTGCAAACCCGAACTACTGGGATGCAGATAACCTAGATGTAGACTGTCTACGTGTTCCACAAATTGCTAACAACGACCAATTCCTAGGTAAAGTTGTAAACAGCGAAATGGACTGGACGTCTTCTTTCGTTCCAGATATTGACCGCACTTACGCTGCAGCTAGCCCTAAACACCACTACTGGTACCCGCCAGCAGGTACTCAAGCGTTCGTAGTAAACTTCAAGCACCCTGATGCTGCTAAAAATGAAGCTCTAAACAACGTTGAGTTCCGTCGTGCATTCTCAATGGCTCTTGACCGTCAAACTATCATCGATATCGCATTCTACGGCGGCGGTACTGTGAATGACTTCGCTTCAGGTCTTGGCTACGCATTTGAAGCTTGGTCTGACGAAAAAACTCATGACAAGTACAAAGGCTTCAACACTTACAACGCTGACGGTGCTAAAGAGCTACTTGAAAAAGCAGGCTTTAAAGACGTGAACAAAGATGGTTTTGTTGACACTCCATCAGGTAAGTCTTTCGAGCTACTAATTCAATCTCCAAACGGCTGGACTGATTTCAACAACACAGTTCAACTTGCAGTAGAGCAACTAAATGAAGTGGGTATCAAAGCGAAAGCTCGTACACCAGACTTCTCGGTATACAACCAAGCAATGCTTGAAGGTACGTACGACGTAGCTTACACAAACTACTTCCACGGTGCGGATCCATACACATACTGGAACAGCGCGTACAACTCTTCACTACAAGCTGGTGACGGTATGCCTCGTTTCGCGATGCACTTCTACAAGAACAACAAGCTAGATGGTCTACTAAACAGCTTCTACAAAACAGCTGATAAGAACGAGCAATTAGAAATCGCTCACGGTATTCAGCAAATCATCGCTGCAGACCAAGTTACTATCCCTGTGATGTCAGGTGCTTACATGTACCAATACAACACAACTCGATTCACTGGTTGGTGGAACGAAGAAAATCCTAAGGGCCGTCCAAACATTTGGGCTGGTATCCCAGAGCGTCTACTTCACGTACTGGACCTAAAACCAGTTAAATAAGTAATCGTTCAATCCTCGCGGCGTAATTTCTTRCGCCGCCTATAAAAATCCCCCGCACTCATTATGAATGTATGGCGCTAGTCGTCAGGGGGTTTTTCGTTCCAAATTTTCGCTAGGAACGACCTGAATCCAGAAACAGGGAAACAGTCTGGGTGAGTAAGGTGTGAGTTATGGGTTATTTTTTAAGACGTTTGTCATTTTATTTTGTCGCGCTATTAGTTGCAGCGACGTTAAACTTTATTATTCCTCGAGCAATGCCTGGTGACCCAGTTACCATGATGTTCGCTAATGCGTCAGTTCAGGTTACTCCTGAGCGTATCGCAGCAATGAAAGAATTATTAGGCTTCGTTGATGGCGGTCTTTTCGTCCAATACGTTGCTTATATGAAAAACATTTTAAGCTGGGAGCTAGGGACTTCGATTCAATTCTACCCTCTTTCAGTTAACGCTCTATTAGGCAGCGCGTTTGGTTGGTCTCTGTTCCTAGCTGGTACCGCGGTAATCATCTCTTTCTCTATTGGCTCTATTCTTGGCATTTTTGCCGCTTGGAAACGTGGCAGCAAATACGACACTTTCGTGACTCCAGGAATGCTAGTCATTCAGGCAGTACCACAAGTTGTTATTGCAATGATTGCAATGTTCACTTTTGCAATCGGCTTAAAATGGTTCCCAACAGGTTATGCCTACACAGCAGGCACAATGCCCGACTGGACAAGCTGGGCGTTCATCAAAGATGTCGCATATCACGCCTTTTTACCGCTTGTGTGTGCCTCAATTGTGCAAATCGGTGGCTTCCTAGTAAACATGCGTAACAACATGATCAACTTGCTAGCTGAAGACTACATTACGATGGCGAAAGGCAAAGGCCTAAGCGAAAACCGCGTTGTCTTCAACTACGCAGCACGTAATGCAATGCTACCAAGTGTTACAGCACTTTCTATGTCACTAGGTATGGCTATCGGTGGTCAGTTAATCATTGAAATCATTTTTAACTACCCAGGTCTAGGTAGCGTTCTTTTCAACGCAATTACCGCTCGTGACTACCAGGTTCTTCAAGGTCAGTTACTTATCATGACGCTATTTATGCTGTTCTTTAACCTATTAGCAGACATGCTTTATGTTGTGCTTGACCCTCGCCTACGTAAGGGAGGCAAATAATCATGAAAGATATTATTAAACTTGTTTGGGGTAACCCTGTCGCTTTAATCGGTGTTTCAATTTTAAGCGTATTCCTATTCATCGCATTAGCTGCACCGCTTGTTACAAAACATGCACCAGATAAACGTACAGGTAACCCTCACGAATATCCTGGTTTCATTGTAAAAACAGCTCAATCTAACCCTACTGGTTGGGTTGCTGAAAACTTAGCTGACGACCGCCGAACTATGATCATGTCTAAAAAAGCCGATCATGTTCTAGGTACTTCACGTATGGGTCGTGATATCTGGTCTCAAGTGGTATATGGCGCTCGCGTATCTCTAGCGGTAGGTTTTGGCGCAGGTCTAACTGTATGTTTCCTAGCGACTGTTATCGGGGTCTCTGCGGGTTACTTCGGTGGAAAGATTGATGACTTCTTAACAGCAGCCATGAACATAATGCTGGTTATTCCTCAATACCCACTGCTATTCGTTGTTGCTGCATTCATCGGTGAGGCAGGGCCATTTACCATTGCCCTCATCATTGGCTGTACCTCCTGGGCATGGGGTGCGCGTGTGGTTCGTTCACAAACACTAGCACTACGTGAGAAAGAGTTTGTAAAAGCCGCAGAAGTACTTGGTGAGTCTTCATTCCGAATCATCTTCGTTGAGATTCTACCAAACCTAATCTCGATTGTTGGTGCTAGCTTCATCGGTTCTGTTATGTACGCAATCATGATGGAGGCAACCATTTCGTTCCTAGGTCTTGGTGATCCAAACACAATCAGCTGGGGCATCATGCTGTACAACGTACAAACATCATCTTCAATGCTAATTGGCGCATGGTGGGAACTACTAGCTCCATGTATTGCACTGACTCTACTGGTAACTGGCCTAGCTCTACTGAACTTCGCTGTTGATGAAATTGCTAACCCGCAATTACGCTCGCACAAAGGTATGAAACGCTGGAAGAAACTAGCAGCGCAAGACAAAACTGAACGTGAGCCAGAACTACCACCACAAAATGCACTTTGGAGCGGAGATAAATAATCATGTCTGAACCACTAATTTCTGTCCGCAATTTATGCGTTGACTACATTACTGAAGCTGGCGATGTTCGCGCATGTAATAACGTTAGCTTTGATATCGCTCCAGGTGAAGTTTTTGGCCTAGCCGGTGAGTCTGGTTGTGGTAAATCCACAGTTGCATTTTCACTGATGCGCTTACATAAGCCACCAGCATTCATCACCAGTGGAGAGGTTATCTTCAACGGTGAAAACATTCTTAATTACAGTGACGATCGCATGCAAGCGTTCCGCTGGAGTGAGATGTCGATGGTTTTTCAAAGTGCAATGAATGCTTTGAACCCAGTACTACCAATGGAAGAACAGTTCTGTGACGTAATTATGCGTCACACGAACATGACCCGAGAGCAAGCTAAAAAACGAGCTGAAGGTCTGCTAGAGATTGTAGATATTCACCCTAGCCGCTTGAGCGATTACCCTCACCAGTTTTCTGGCGGTATGCGCCAACGTCTAGTAATTGCGATTGCTTTAGCGCTTAACCCGAAAATGATCATCATGGATGAGCCAACAACTGCGTTAGACGTAGTGGTTCAACGTGAAATCCTGCAAAAGATCTATGCACTAAAAGAAGAGTTCGGTTTCTCTATTCTATTCATCACACATGACTTGTCACTGATGGTCGAGTTCTCTGACCGCATCGGCATTATGTACTCTGGTGAGCTAATCGAAGTGGCGAACTCTCAAGATATCCTAGAGAACCCTTACCACCCTTACACAAAAGGGCTGGGTAGTTCTTTCCCACCACTTATTGGTCCAAAAACCAAGCTAAAAGGTATTCCAGGTAACCCACTTAACTTACTTGAAATCCCACAAGGCTGCCGCTTCCAAGCGCGCTGTGACCGAGTACATGAAGCATGTACAAAAGTACCAACAACATTACGCCAGATAGAGCATGGACACTTGTCTAACTGTCACCTTTACGGTGACCCAATAGCACAAGCGAAAGTCTAGAAGACTCGTTAATAACTAAAGCAAGATTGGCAGTAATAAAGGATTTCTGGAGACAATTATGAGCAAAGATTTTGGTCAACTATTAGTGGAAGGTAAGAACGTCGTTAAAGACTTCCCTATCAGCAGCACTACAATCCAAACGCCGATGATGCGTGCTATCAATGACGTATCTTTCAAAATGTATAAAAGCCGTGGCTTAGCTGTTGTAGGTGAATCAGGTTCTGGTAAATCAACCACAGCTAAAATGATCGCGAAAATGTACGCGCCATCAGGCGGTACTATCGAGTACAAAGGCCGTGACATCCAAGACATTTCAAGCAAGAAAGATCTTATGCATTACCGAGAAGGTGTGCAGATGGTATGGCAAGACCCATTTGGATCATTAAACCCAACTCACAACATCTTTCACCACATTGCGCGCCCATTGTTGATCCATAAAAAGATCACTTCAGGCAACAAGAAAGAACTCGAAGAGCGTGTATACGATCTTCTTGAACAAGTTGGTTTAATCCCACCCAAAGAAACAGCAGCGAAGTATCCACACCAACTATCCGGTGGTCAGCGTCAACGTGTCAACCTAGCTCGAAACATAGCTGTTGGAGCAGAAGTTGTATTGGCTGACGAACCAACATCAATGCTCGATGTTTCAATTCGTGCAGGTGTATTGAATCTGATGGAAGAGATGAAGTTTGAGAAGCAAATGTCTCTACTTTACATCACTCATGACATCGCAACAGCTCGCTATATCGCTGAAGACTTATCCGTAATGTACGTAGGCCATATGGTTGAATGGGGAGATACTGATGAAGTCATCGCCAACCCACAACATCCATATACTCAGCTTCTTGTTTCTGCTGTTCCGGATCCGAAGAAATCTATCCATGAAAAACTGGCTGGCAACAAAGGTGAGATCCCGCTATGGACACCAGAATCAGCAGGTTGTCCATTTGCTGGTCGCTGTACTCACGCAACAGACAAGTGTAAAGAGCAACTACCAGGTGTGACACAACTAGGTGAAAACCACTTTGTTCGTTGTTACTTACACGAAAGTTAATTCAGGCAATACCTTGCTAGAGCCTTTAATGGCTCTAGCTATTTAACAAATATTAAGAAGAACCTAGCCAATAGAAACTAGGGCTGTCGGAGAAAACGGATGCTACTACTTACCAACCATATCGGTTATGAAACTCAAGGTTCCAAACAAGCCATTTTGCAGACTAAAAAAGCGCGATTATCTAGCCATACCGCACTTCTAGTTTGTGCTGATAATCATATGACGCTTGATAGCTTTGAGATTGAGAAAACCGGTCAAGTAGCCAACTGGCACCAGGGCCACTTCTTCACAATCAATTTTAGTTCAGTGGCGACTCCAGGACGTTACTACCTACGTTTTGAAAATTTACGTTCTGAAGTCTTTACGATTGGCAATAACTTACTAATGAAAAATACTTTTTCTGATGTTATCCATTACTTCAAATCTCAACGATGTGGTGGGATTTTCGATCAGAAGGACAAACAAGCGAAACTACTAAATTCAGACATTGAAGTGGATGTTCACGGTGGTTGGTACGATGCATCTGGTGATGTAAGCAAGTACTTTAGTCATCTATCTTACGCGAACTACCTCAACCCTCAGCAAATCCCAATGGTTGTTTGGAATATGCTAAAAAGCATCAGGCTAACCGAAAACAACCCAGAATTCGCTGCATTTTCTAAAGTTCGCTTAACTGAAGAAGCTCTATTTGGCGCAGACTTCTTAGTTCGAATGCAAAACCCTGATGGCTTTTTCTACATGACCGTATTTGATAAATGGAGTAAAGATACAGCACAACGTGATATCTGTGCTTACGCGACTCAAGATGGTCATAAGTCAGATGATTACCAAGCCGGATTTCGCCAAGGCGGTGGAATAGCTATCGCAGCCTTAGCTGCTGCATCAAAGCTAAACCATTCTGGTGAATTTACGAGCCAGCAATATTTAGAAGCTGCAGAAAACGGCTACACGCACCTAAAAGAATTCAATTTAAGATACCTCAATGATGGTGAAGAAAATATCATTGACGAGTATTGCGCTCTACTCGCTGCAACAGAATTATTCTCAGCTACTCAAAAAGAACAATACCTGTTAGAAGCTCGCTTATGGAGCAAGCGCCTTAGCGAACGTCAGCAATCCGATCAGAACTTTGAGAACTTCTGGTCAGCTAATAATGATGGCACTCGTCCTTATTATCATGCAGCAGAATCCGGGCTACCGGTTATAGCCTTGTGTGAGTACTTAACTCACGAAACAAGCGAATCATTAAAACAACAAACTCAGCAAGTCATTGAAAAAGCCTGCCAATTTGAAATGACTATCACCGATAAAGTAAACAACCCATTTGGCTACCCGCGCCAATATGTAAAGTCGGTGAACAGCGATAAGCGAGATTCTTTTTTTGTTGCCCAAGACAATGAAACGGGTTACTGGTGGCAAGGCGAAAATGCACGTTTAGGGTCGTTAACCAGTATGGCTTATATCGCATTACCACATATTCAAAATCCAGCATTACAAGCCCGACTACTGACGTTCGCGCAAAGTAACCTGGACTGGATTCTAGGCTTAAACCCATACAACATGTGCATGCTTGATGGCCATGGTCACAATAATCCAGATTACTTGCCACATTTAGGTTTCTTCAACGCAAAAGGTGGAATCTGTAACGGGATCACTGCTGGTTTTGATGATGAACAAGACATCGCCTTTAACCCTACGGGGCAAAAAGATGACATGCTTCAAAACTGGCGCTGGGGCGAACAATGGATCCCACATGGGGCATGGTTCCTCCTAGCGACCACAACCCAATTCAACCACTTATCTACACAAAAGGAGCTTTAATATGAGCTTACTTTACGTCGGTATTGATGGTGGCGGCACATCTTGTCGAGCTCGGATCCGTGACGGACAAGGGCAACTTATTGGTGAAGCTAAAAGTGGCAGCGCAAATATTTTACTTGGCGTAGATGTCGCTATGTCTTCTATTCAATCAGCTATAGAACAAGCCGCACAGCAAGGAGGGCTAGACCTGTCTAGCTTTTCTCAAATGCATGTCGGTTTAGCATTAGCTGGAGCAGAACAAAAGTCAGCATGGCATGAATTCATGCAGCTTCCCCACCCTTTTGCCAGCCTGACATTAAACACCGACGCTTATGGCGCCTGTATTGGTGCCCATAACGGTGAAAATGGCGCAATTATGATAGGAGGAACTGGTTCTTGTGGAATATTCCTCCAAGGAAAGACTCAGCACGTTGTTGGTGGACGAGAGTTCCCTATTTCAGATCAAGGGGGCGGTGCCGTCATGGGGCTACACCTCATTCAGAAAGTGTTACTTGCTGAAGATGGTATTCGCGCAAAGACACGTCTATCACAACACGTTATCGAGCATTTCAATCAAGATGTCGACCAAATCGTTGAATGGTCAAAAACAGCTATTCCAAAAGATTACGGACAATTCTCTCCCGTTATTTTTCAACTGGCTCAAGAAGGGGATGAATTAGCGATCGAATTGTTAAAACAGACCGCTGCCGACTTTGAAATGTTCCTCATCGCATTAAATCGAAAAGGTGCTGAGCGAATTTGTCTGATGGGGAGTATTGCTG
>NZ_JAKJSW010000361.1:0-1604 GCF_050337375.1 Vibrio makurazakiensis
GAACTATATGGGGGGATATCCACTACTTTAATTGTCTCTATAGGAAAATATGACAAGCTATCGTTACTTGCCTGAATTTCCTATAAAACTTGACTCAGTTTAAATTAACAAACCGCATGTGACATTATGATTTCATATTTATGTCGAATTGATCACGATAATACCGAACCAAAAGTGCAACAAGTGAACACCATTACATTACGTGCTCCAATCGATCACAGGCAATCGTTTGACTGTGATATCAATAGCCTTCCCCAAAGACGAGAATATCATCGATAAACCCACATAATTCGATAACGTTATCACAGAGTTTCTTCATACTAAGCTTCGGCTGATTCACTGAGTGTAAGTTTTTGGCGGAATTCAGACGAAAAAAAACCGATGCATTAACATCGGTTTTTCTATTACAAACTAGCGACTTTCTTAGCGTTAAGCGCCAGCAGTCACTGTACGTTCGTATTATTTAATATCAATGTGCTCGAAGCCTTTGATCATGTCATCTAACGCTTTCATTTGCGCTAGGAATGGTTCCAGCTTATCAAGTGGCAATGCCGATGGGCCATCACAACGAGCTTGATCTGGGTTCGGATGCGCTTCAATAAATAGACCAGCAATACCTGTAGCAAGACCAGCTTTAGCCAGCTCAACCGTTTGTTCACGACGGCCACCAGATGCAGCACCTGAAGGGTCACGCATTTGCAGTGAGTGCGTTACATCAAAGATGATTGGGCTACCGTTTGACGACTTCTTCATAACGCCGAAACCAAGCATGTCTACTACTAGGTTGTCGTATCCCATACAAGAGCCACGCTCACATAGGATAATGTTCTCGTTACCACATTCAGCAAATTTATCGACGATATTGCCAACTTGGTTAGGGCTCATGAACTGAGGCTTCTTCACGTTAATCACAGCACCTGTTTTAGCCATTGCTTCAACTAGGTCAGTTTGACGAGCAAGGAATGCTGGCAGTTGAATCACATCAACAACGTCCGCAACTGGCTGAGCTTGTGCTTCTGTATGAATGTCGGTAATGATCTTCACACCAAACGTATCTTTCAATTCTTGGAAGATTTTTAGCCCTTCTTCCATGCCTGGACCACGGTAAGAATGAACAGAGCTACGGTTCGCTTTATCAAAAGACGCCTTAAATACATAAGGGATACCTAGCTTTTCCGTCACCTTTACGTAGTGCTCACAAATCTGCATTGCTAGATCACGAGACTCAAGAACATTCATACCAGCAAATAGGGTAAATGGCTTGTCGTTTGCTACTGGCAAATCGCCAATATGAACTGTTTTCTGTTCCATCGTATTCTCTCTAATTTTATATAGGGTCTAGTGAATGACTACAGAGCTTTCGCCCATCGCATTCACTTGAGATTTTAGTAGTTCAGCTGCCGGGTCATCTGGACATTGGTCAATAAAATATTGATAGTCTGACGCGGCAATTTGATGACAATCGAGTTGCTGATAAATGAAACCACGATCGCGAATTTCATATGGGTCATCTGGCACAAACGTGAGGGCAATATCAGTACACTTTAATGCCAGTGTATAACGCTCTTCTCGCAACAATGCACTTTTAAGTAGCGCTAACCAAC
>NZ_JAKJSW010000362.1:0-2626 GCF_050337375.1 Vibrio makurazakiensis
TTTTCTGAAACTCAGGAAATTCTTCAAACAACTTTAGAATGTTTTGCAATAACTGTTCYCTGTTATCGACTAACAAGTGAATTTCTYCAGTATTAATTTCATTTTTATCAATTTCTATGAAGATTTGTTGATCAAGTTCACACAGAACTAGGAATTCACTGTTCATAGGTTAGCCCATCGCACTCATCATACTCCCCAATTGTGATTGCATCTTACCTGTTGCATCTTGCATTGCAGTAAATTTTGAGTGAGTACGACCTTCTAAACTTTCCATACGGCGATCTAATGCCGCTTGATTGTCCGCTAAACGATAGTTTTGTTCAGTTAAACTCTTTTCTCGGGTACGGATCGAGCCTGTTATACCTGTAATGCCCTGAATAGCATCTTCTACTCGTTTTGCAAAACCATCGTTACCACCAAAAAAGTCGCCCAACTTGTCGAAGTTGTTGTTGAGCTGGCGGTCTAGCATATTGTAGTTAATTTCCAAGGTGCCCTGTCGAGTCGTCGTGATACCAAACTCAGTCAGTGACTGTATATCTTGAGGCGCTTTATCAATATTAGAAGAAAATACACTTTTTAGCCTTGAATCAGCGTTCCTTACTGTACTGTCTCCTGACAATGGCCCCTTTTGACCTGTTGTAGGGTCAACACTAGATAGCCCTTTAGAGACTTGGTAGAACTGATTATAGGAGTTAACAAATGCTTCTATATCCTGACGGACACTTTGACGATCGTATTCAACACCAATTTCTGCAGGGGCTTTATCTTTTTGCGTTTTACCTTTAACGGTAAGATCAATCCCTTCAATAGCGTCTTCAATAATATTATTGTGACTAGAGAGCTGTGCAACACCATCAAGCACAACCATCGAATCCTGACCTGCTTGAACTTCTGCCATACCATTATAGGTATCGAAAGACTGCTGGGCTTGATCAAGGTCTGCTTTCACGCGATCAACAGTTTCAAGGTGAGCGCGTTCCTCTGGAGGAAGTTTCGATCGCTCAATCTGTTTAGCCTGCTCAGCGGTTAGCTCGCCTTTTTCCACTTTTTCAGCAAGAAGGGCATTTTCTTCAGCAATTTTAGCTTCAATACGTTGCTGTTCTGCTTCCAACTTTTGCTGAGCTTCTTTTGGTGTCACATAAGATGCAGTTAAAGTTCCCGACGCGGTATTCGACCAGCCTGGAACATCTGGCGCTTTTTCGATAGCTTTTTCATCAAGCTCAAGCTCTGGTCGGTGGAAAGAATCGAGTAAAGTACCAGAAGCCGTTTCATTCCAACCACCTATGGTATCTTCAGGCATACCAGATGCAGCCAGTGCTGCAGCATCAATGGCTTGCTGACCCGCAAGGGCAGCAGATTGACCATAGCTAAGACTTTGAGAACTGTCGTCATCACCCGCAGCAGAATCAGATTGTTCCGCGGGGATAACATTGCCGTTTTCATCTAGTGTTTCACTAGCATTTGGATCACCGTTAGAGGCCGCTTCATCGAGTAGTTCGACAGCTTTTCCTGCAGGCGTTAAGGCGAGAACGTCTTGAGCAGCAAGGCGCGCTTCTTCTAGCGCTTTCACTCGCTCTTCAAGAGTTTTATATTCTAATTTTTTTAGTGGGTTACCGACTTCGGCATCCACGTGTATTTTTATCTGATTATCGACACCAGATAAATTAGAGGCAACAATTAGCCTCGGGCCTTCAACATCATTGATGACAGAAGCACGGACGCCCGGATTATCTCCGGCGCCGTTAATCCCTCTTACCACATCGACCAATTTTGAATTAGGGCCGACCTGTATATCAAAGCTTTGTTCACCAAGCGAAACCTGCAGCTTGCCAGCACCAAACTTCATATCTTCAGACAATACTTCAGATGCAATTTTATGGCTTTGAGCAAGCTGCAACACATCGATGGCATATTTACCTGCTATCGCTTCTGTAGTTGCAGTCGCTGAGACGACACCTTCGTCAGTGCTTTCTACGGTACGAACCGCAAAGGCTTTTTCCTGACGAAAGTTTGTCATCAGATTTTTCATCGAATCCAGGGACTCTCTGAGTCGGCCGTAGGCACTGATACTGGAATCAATCTGCATCCGCTCATTGTCGATACGCTGCTGTTTAGGCACGCGCTCAGCATCGACAATTTTGCTGACCATAGAATTGATATCCATGCCAGACGACATCCCAATAGGGCCAAAACTCATCCAATCACCTCAATAAAACGACTTATACCTTCTCCATCAGTAGACCACTACTGGCGGTTTGGGCTGCTAAGCGCCTTAAAATCTCTAACATTTCTTCATCTGGAATTTGACGAATAATATCACCTGTTGTTGCTTCATATATTGTCACAACATCTCTTCCAGACTCTTCATCCACCTTAAAAGCTACACCTTTATTGATTGAGGAAATGAATTCATTCATTTGCTCTACCATTCTTACCTTTTCCTCTCGATTAAGTTCTTGCCTTTCTTGGGCCATTTTAATCGCGGTTTCAGTAGAACTACTTTGTACTTGCTCTACTTTTTTAGGTGGTGCATTTTCGTTCGGTTTAGAAATATTAGCAGCGCTACTACTTTCTTCGTAAGCAATTTTAGTGCCACTTGGCGAGCCGTAAGGCTGGATGTTCGATG
>NZ_JAKJSW010000363.1:0-2610 GCF_050337375.1 Vibrio makurazakiensis
CCAAGTCTTATCGATGAATAAACCACAAAGTGACAGGGCAAAAATGATTTGAGTGTGTGCGCTCGACATTTCAGCTGCGCGATGCACCGCGACTTCATGTAAACGCCAGAACAAGTAAACGACGTAAATTAGAATGGCAACGGTTACGAAGAAAACAAAACCCATGAATAATTCTGAATCAAGAAGCTTCAGAATGGTGGGATAACCGTTTGAGAAATATTCTTCAGGTAGGCTTTTTCCATGAATGGTCCCAAGCTTGGACAGGCCAATAGAGGCTCCAACGAGGATACTCAGCCCGACAAAGAGCTTGATGGTATAAGATAAAAATGATTTCGCTATCCTTGTCGTTTTGTCCCATATTCCCTCCGTTGGTAATACAGGTGAAGTATTCGTTGACATGATGTGTAGGGCCTTAGTTATTGATATGCCACTAACCATACACTCAGTAGTACCTTTATTTGGAATACACGAAATTCCAATTTACTGAAAGGTCAAATCCAACGTAGTGAAAGGAGTCAACTGCGATTACTATCGCGATACTCGCCCCAGAGTGAAGCGAGCATCTTTGCGACTAATGAATTGCTGTTATTGCGGGCGACTATATAGGTAACCTTGGTGCAAACAGTAACCAAGCTGGCACAAAATGTATTGCTGGCGACGTGTTTCGACCCCTTCGTAAATCATAGTCATGTTAGACAAGCGGCCTATCTCTGAGATATTTGTTAACACTGCTGTGTGATGCTCTCCTGATTCAATATCCTTCACAAAGCAACGATCTAGCTTTAAGTAGGTTGGAGAAATAGCACTGATGATTTCTATATTGTTGTTACCGGTACCAAAGTCGTCTAATGCGATTGTGATCCCCAGTTGCTTGATGTCATTGATGTTATCGATAACCTCGCTTCCATAGCCGAGGTTGGAATATTCAGTGATCTCAACAATAAACTCGTTCACTTCCATTGAAGCGAGATGCACGCGAATTTTGTGGAAGTTTGGCCCAACTAAAGCGCTTGGGCAAACGTTGATTCCGTATATCGCGTGGCTATTGTTTAGTTTTGCCCGCTTTACTGACTCAATTTGTAAAATAGTATGGAAAGTGAGCAGGTTACATTTTCTCATTGAATGAATGAAATCGAGCACGCCAACATTACGCACTCGTGATAACAGTTCGTAATATAAAATGCTGTTATCTTCTGTGTTAATGATTGGCTCTTCTTCAAAAGATATTCGGTGCCATCGAGCTATGTATTGCACAGCACCGAATAAGTAGTGGCGGTAGCAAATGAAAGACAGAATGAACAAGGTGGCAGCCCATAGATATAAAATGTATTTACTAAAAAAGTGTAGGGTTGCGCCTGAAGGTAGTGACTTACTGTAGATCGGTAGTCCACCATCGCCTATGGTCATTAAGTAGAAACCGTCCTTTTCAATCGTAATTGAGTTAGTGAAAAGAGAGAGCGAGGCGTTTCGATAGCGGGCTTCAATTGAGCGCTTTGAAATACGCGCGACTAAGTGCGATTTGGTGTCTGGGGCAGAGAACCGCGTATATGCAAAGTCGTTACTGTCATAGAAATCATCGGTGAAGTTTGGGTCTACGACTTTCGATTCATTTCGAGTAATAAAGCACGACTTTGAAGGGGTAGAAACTAAAACGGAATCTATGTTTAGAGAATGCCTAAGAGCATGTACCGCACCATCATTATCACAGCCAAACTCCATTACTTCTTCAGCGATGTCTCTAGTGTTTTGACTGTATTCGATGGCTATAGTGGAGGTGTATAAGATTTGGAAAAAGTAGGCAACGCCCAATATTCCACTTGAGATTGTGAGCATTAAAATAGAAGACTTAATGAACTCCTTTCTATAGGTTCTTACGAGTAGCTTAACGACATCTACACGACTTGGCTTAAATTGGTTAATGTCTGGCTTACAGCAATTAGGTTTTATCGCCGCCTTCTCAAGTTCAATGAAATAACCGACCCGATAAAGATTTGTAATTATCTCACTGTCTTCAGATATATTTGCTTTTTCACATAGGCCCCGAYATTTCTTACGCAGGGAAGCGATGATATTTTTTAAAGCGTACAAGCTTAACTCTTCATTGAAGTGTTTTTGAAATGAACTTTCAAGATCACGAGCAGATTGAGGAGAGGAAACAGAAGACCTATCACTTAAAACCTTAAATACAAAACTCTCCTTATTGTTCAGGCTTATTTCTGAAATCTTAATGCCATCCTTTTTAATGTAGATTTTTTCTTCGTTATAGATCAGTTGCAAACTCTCATTGCTTTTAAAAATATTGAAAGCACAGTGCATGACTCAACTCCTCAGTTACGTGACTATATGAATTGCTAATTGGGAGGGGTATTCATCAGAAACACCTGCAGTTTCCATCTAGCGTATTTAATAAGCATATTGACGTGTGATGAATGTCACATGCTGTTGTTTCTAATAGAAAAGTACAGGGTTTTTAGTAGGGAGTGAATTTATAAATTAATGCAAGAGGATTACAAGGATTGCAATGGATAAATCCAATGTTTTTGGTATTTATCCAATTGAATTGCGTGTTTTTAGATGTTCTTATTTAAATTAGTGATACCTATATTAGTA
>NZ_JAKJSW010000364.1:0-2547 GCF_050337375.1 Vibrio makurazakiensis
GACATGGTGATGAGTGATGAGTGAGACATGGTGATGAGTGATGAGTGATGAGTAGAGATGCTCATTTAGGGATTTTTATAGTATAGAGGATTAATACTCTCGTTGTGAGAGATCTCTTACAAACGAGTAAGCTCTTGTCTTTGAATTAGTAACTTAATAGTAATTAGTGTTATCTAAGTATTTGAAAGTAAAGTGTTATATTAAATATTCATGATTATGGTCGGTATCCATTTGTCTTTTAGTCGCTTGTTGAAAAGCGCAAAAGAGATATTATGAATTTGTCAGCAGGAAGCGGACACGGAACAGGAAAGACCCACGGATAGGTCATCTTCAGGATGAAGATTAGATAATTCAGGATGAGTTATCTGCTACGGAAGCGACAGGACACCACTTACGGATTAAGTGATGAAGCTAACTAGGATTGTTAGCTGGCAGGATAGCCAAGGACACCGCTAGGATGGCGATGAAATGGAATGCGCTGAAGGATACAGCACACTATCAAGGATTAGATGCAGGGAGCACTGATTTAGTAGCCGGATTGCTGCGAGTAAGAACTGAACCCACCAAGTGAAAGCTTGGTGGGTTTTCTTTTATTTAAGTTTAATAATCGACAGAATAACTAGAACCATCCCGGCTGCGTGATAAGCTGTAAAACTCTCTTCCAAAATAAAAATGGCAAAGATCGCTGTAATCACAGGCCCGATATTGCTGGTTAAGCTTAATAATGAGGGTGTTAGCCTCGCCATAGCCGCTGAAACTAAATAAGACGGCAGTACAGTACAGAAAAAGCCTAAAGTTACGCCGAGTATAATGAGCTCTTGGCTCAGCGACTCAATATTCACTTCAGAAAACTGTAAGTGGATCAGTATCGCAACGCCTGCACTTCCCATTCCAAGGCTCGTAAATAATTGACTGCCCATAATAGTGATAATGCGTTTACTTAATATTAGGTAGCAAGCAAACACAAACGCAGAACAAACCGCAAGCGCACTCCCTGTCCAAACCTGGGCACCTAAATGAGATAAATCATGTGCAACAATTAGACTGATCCCTAAATAGCCGATAATAATGGCTGTGACCGTTTTCTTATTGGGCTTTTGACCTGAAAAGTACCAACTGAGTAATACGACAAAAGTTGGGAACAAAAATATCAGTAGCCTTTCTAGTTGGGCGGAAATGGAAGCCAGCGCTGTGATATCAAGGTAGCTCGCGAGATAATAGCCAAGAACTCCAATACCAGCCGCTTGCCAACCAAACTTCTTAACGTAGGTACGGTTGGTTTGGCTTCTCAAGCTCCAAAGTAGTATGACAATGTAAAAGGGAAGAGAACTGAGTGCTCTGAGGCTCATAATAGACGTTGCATCACCACCATATTGGTAAGCGAGTTTGATGAATACAGGTTTAATTGAAAAGAGGGCGGTACCGATTAGAGCAAGAAGGATCCCTTGGCGGTACTGGCTTAAGTTTTGTTTATTTTCAACGGTATTATCAACAACGTTTTCTGACATGTGCTCGCTTCCTTATGAGGGCTACGAGCAGGAGCAAAGATAATTTACCTAGCTGTCTACTCGCAGCCAGGTACAACAAATCCTACCGGCTACAGGGCATTTCGAGTAAGAGCCAAAGGTAAGATTGATTAAAGTTCATAAATATCTCGTGTACGGTGAATTTATAGCCTACTCATTTTTGGTAGTGTGAGCAAGTATGCGATCAACTTTGTGCATATTAAGTTTCATGGTCGAACAGTGAGTAACAATCTAATCAGAATTTACTAGTTTGAGTTTGAGTTTGAGTTTGAGTTTGAGTTTGAGTTTAGGGCTACCAACGCCTAAAACCACAAGTATCAATATGAAAACGCACTCCAGAGTATAACCCCAACCCAACATTGTATTCCTGGCCGACTTTGTTATGGATAGCTTTGAGCTTTTTGWGTAGATCCTCTCTTGTTATGCCTTCTGATGGTACGAGGTCTAAAGCGCAAAAGTTCAGGTGCTTACTCCGAGCCGCTCCACCAGCTTGCTTATTGTAAATGTCGGTACGTTCTCCTGATACAGGAATGACAATACCGATCTCAGGCTCAATATATTTTTGGATAAATTTGAGGGTATTTATCATGGTGGGGATATGCTTTGCATTGGGTAGCGTGAATAGGGTGGTGTTACTCATGACCCAATCAGTACCCTGAAGAAGAACTAAATGAAGTGGCATTGTTTGCTGCACACCTGCTGCTCTTAATTGACTACCGATCTTCTTTATCTTTTCCTCAGCGTGATTAAGCAGAACCCAACCTTTGAATGCGGTTCGAGTAGGAACTTTGTAGCCATGAACGTCGACAACTAAGWCATCGTAGGTTAATTCGGTTTCCTCGCTATACAGCTTAGACAGATCTTCAGGTAATGGTTGGGCATTAACGACCAATAAAGAAAGTAACAAGCTACTCACACTCATACATCCGTTCCTCCCGTAAATATGGATAAAGTATAGGCATAATTTATGAAGGTAAGTGAGTGTATGTATCAGGGTTATATCGGAGCGACTATCAGATGT
>NZ_JAKJSW010000365.1:0-2539 GCF_050337375.1 Vibrio makurazakiensis
CAATAACGGCGTTGCCACAATAACGGCGTTGCCATTGTCGTCGAGATTGACGACAGCACTGTGTGTGTCGCCAAATAGGTTGTGCATGTCACCTAAAATTTCTTGATACGCACCGACTAAGAAAAAGCCCATCAAATAAGGTTTGTCTTTGTCGAAAGCGGGAACCGGCAGTGTCTTTTCAATGCCTTGGCCTTCGACATATTGCTCAATTACGCCATCTGAGTCACAGGTAATGTCCAGCATCACCGCACGTCGGTCTTCAACATTTTCTAAACCAGAAAGAGGGAGAACAGGAAACACTTGATCAATTCCCCACGCATCCGGTAAAGACTGGAATAGTGAAAAGTTTACGAAAAACTTATCCGCTAACCTTTCGCTTAATTCATCCAATATTGGGCGATGGAAGCGATTTTTGTTACTCATCTGACGGCTTAGCTCAAAGTAAATGCGCAGCGATAGCTGTTCCGCCCAGGCACGTTGCTGTAGGTTAAGCAGACCTACTGCGAATTGTGAATGTACTTCCGCCAAATCACTTTGAGTGTCGTTGTAAATTTCTATAAGCGCACGAGCGTCGGTACCATCTTGTAAGTACTCCCAATTTCGCCACATGTTTTGCAACAACGTTGGCGCATCGATCTCAGGTGCTTCGATCATTTCAGGTTGGTAAGTTTCGTTACCAATGACATTAGTGATCAATACGGCATGGTGAGCCGTGATAGAGCGACCTGATTCAGAAATGATCACCGGCATAGGTTGCTCATACTGCAAGCAAACATCGCTTACGGTTGAAACAATGTTTCTAGCGTATTCGGCTAATCCATAATTCATCGAATTAGAAGACTGGCTGCGTGTACCGTCATAGTCGACTGCTAACCCACCACCAATATCGAAAAAGTCGATGTTCGCGCCCATCTCACGAAGCTCGCAGTAAAAACGAGCGGACTCATTCACTCCGTTACGAACATCGCGGATATTTGCCATTTGTGAACCCAAATGGAAGTGCACCAGCTGCATCGCATCAAGTTGCTGTTCTTGTTTCAAGCGCTCGATAACCGTAAGTACTTGTGAAGCAGAAAGTCCAAATTTAGACTTTTCACCACCACTGGCTTGCCACTTTCCCGCACCTTGAGAGGCCAATCGAATTCGGATACCTAAACGTGGTTTGACGCCAAGGTTTTTCGCTTCCTTCAATACCAAATCAAGTTCAGATAATTTTTCTAGAACGATGAATACTTTATGTCCAAGCTTTTCACCAATGAGCGCAAGGCGAATGTATTCACGGTCTTTGTAACCGTTACAAACGATCACCGAACTCGCTTGTTGAGCAAGTGCAAGCACTGCCAACAGTTCAGGCTTACTACCAGCTTCTAAGCCGAGTTGTTTGGTTTCTAATTTGGCTTGGCTGGCTAAGATCTCATCAACCACTTCCTTTTGTTGGTTTACTTTGATTGGGTAAACCAGCAAGTAATTGTTCTTGTATCGGTATTCTTCAATTGCTTGATTAAACGCTTGGCAAACATTGTGCACACGTTGATGCAGTATTTGCGGAAAACGAACCAAAACAGGAAGGTTCAATTTGCGCTCTTCCAGTTGAGTGACGATATTGCTTAACGGGACTTGGTGTGTCTTATTATTCGTCGGTGAAACCGTGACTTCACCATTGTCATCAATACCGTAGAAGCCTTGGCTCCAGTAGTGAACGTTGTAGTCCGCGCGAACGCGATCGAGTTTTGATTGTTCCACAGCTTATCTCGCAAGAAACAGAGAAGAAAAAGATGAATCAGAATTGGCTGAATTCATGCCTGACATTTGGTGAGGCTCTATATTTTAAGAGGTTAGCCACCAAAGAATGGTTACCAAAAGTCAGGCGCATTAACGGATAAATTGGACTCGCAGTCTAACGAAACAATTTTGTCGTTTAGATAACGTATTTTTATTGAATAGGTTGGTTATAGGTACGTTGAGTCAACCAATATTATGGTGAGTGTTATTCTTTTCTATGAGAAGTAAGGCARTGTCTCGGAAGTAAAAAAGGTATAGCTTTTTTCCATTATCATTCGGTATTTCAATGGGGTAGACCTTCATCCTTACTTCATCGGGCAAGTCGAGAATTAAACTATTTTGCACTGTACCAGTAAATTGTCGAGTGACATTTTTCTTAGTAAGGTCTGAGTTAAATGGCCCCCATTCAAAAAGTGACTGAACGGCTAAGACACCACTTTTTGATGCGATGATGTCGTGCATGGCTAAGAAATGATCGCCCATAAAGACTTCACCTTTTCTATCGTAACTTTCTTGGGGATCATGATTAGAAATGTAGGTGGCTCTTACATTAGCTTGGAAGATAATTCGGTTATCTACACTGTGAAAGCCAAACCAGTAACCGCTCAACAGTGCGACGACACATAAGGTAATRAATATAAAGTGTTTATGGTTGATCTTCATTGAATATCCGTAGGCTTTCTTTAAGTCCCTCTAATAGAGATTGGTCTTTTTCAAAGTTAATACTCATTTGCTTGTGAGATGAATATAGTACGTA
>NZ_JAKJSW010000366.1:0-2535 GCF_050337375.1 Vibrio makurazakiensis
CTCCAGCAGTATATTGATTTTGATGACTTTATTGTTATCTCCCGAGCTTCTAACGATGACAATTTTAAAACCTTACTTTCTACTAACAAAGTATTCCGTAAACTAGAGTGGTATAGAGAAACAAAATTTAGCAGCTCTATTGACGGAGACTGTACTATTTTGTTTGAGCCAGAGCATCTCATTGAGTTTAGTCATTTTAATCCTTTAATTTTGGATCAAATAGGGGCGGTACTATTAACCGGTATTGAAGCTGACTTTTCTGAATCAGTTATTTTATTAGTCGGTGGTAAGTCTAAAAACTTCAGTATTGAAACTAAAAAAACGTTAAAAAGGTTTAGACCATTAATTGAAAGAGCAATCATCGATATTGAAAGTAAGAAGCAACTAGAAGCTACAGTCGAGTTACGAACAAAAGAATTACAATTAGCACAATATGAAGCTGAAAAAGCCAATAGAGCTAAGTCTGAGTTTTTAGCCATGATGAGTCATGAGATTAGAACTCCACTTAATTCCATTGTTGGGCTTTTTGATATTTTACAACAAACAAAACTCACTGAAGAACAGTTTGATATTCTATCTAAAGTGGAATTTTCATCCGAACTGTTATCGACAATTATCGGCGACATATTAGATATATCAAAAATAGAAGCCGGTAGTTTTTCATTACACTCTGACTGGATAGCACTAAGAGACACTGTAACTTTTGTAATCGAAGAGCAAAGGAAGCTAGCTGCAAAGAAAGATTTACAAATGAATATCTCGATTGATATAGACGAGAGTTTACATTATTACCTAGACTCGACTAGGGTTGCTCAAGTTTTCTTCAATCTCATAGGTAATGCCATCAAGTTCACAGACCTCGGCAGTGTCACAGTAGGCGTTGTAGCAAATAAGTGCTCTTTAGAGATATCAATAGAAGATACGGGGATTGGAATTACTGAAGAAAATTTATCTTTATTGTTTAGCCCGTTCAAACAAGCTGATAGTTCGATTACAAAACGCTTTGGCGGTACCGGACTAGGATTAGCAATTACCAAGCATTTAGTTCAACTTATGGATGGCACGATCACTGTAACAAGTGATGTAAACCTTGGAACTAGATTCGAAATAGAAATACCAACGGACACACGTTTAGCAGTAGCAATGTTGAATGAAGAAGCAACCGTAGGATTTGAAGGCTCATTTAGCAAACAATTGTCAGTCTTAGTGGTTGAAGACAACCCAACGAATCAAATGGTGATCAAATTACTTCTAAGTAGAATGGGACATGAAGTCACGTTGATTGATAACGGTACTGATGCACTTAATTATGTTAGATGTAATCAGCAAAGTATCGATCTGATTTTTATGGATGTATCAATGCCAGGCATGGATGGCATGACAACAACTCAATATATTCGTAGGGAAAAAATCACAACACCAATTGTTGCTTTAACGGCACACTCAACGAGTAATGATAAGCAGCAATGCATGAACTCAGGTATGGATGCGTTCGTTGCAAAACCTGTACGAGCTAATGATCTACAGAAAGCAATTAACTTAGTTTTAATTTAACCTAATAAACAGATTCATAATCGAAGATTAGAAAGATGTTTATTAGGTATTTTATGGTAAATAGATTATTGTTAAATGAGAAATGGTCGCGAGGATAGGGATTCGAAAAGTAGGCAGGGATATAACTCTTACCTTCCTAGAGTACCATCTAATTTAACATAATATACATAATGCGCACTGAGCTAGAGCTTTATTTGGGGTCGCCATAACCAGCGTTAAACCCGCGCAAGTCATTGAAATCGCTTTTAATCCCAGTCCGTTGCACTTTTTTGCTATGTGTTCCCACATCTGTTTTATCTGTGGATTTTCGTTGCGATCAACGTGACAACCAAGCAATGCCATTTCTGGGTCAATTCCTGCACTTTCTGCTAAGAAAACTGCTTCTGAATCAGATATATAGCGAGTTCCTTTTCGCATTTCACCAATTCGCTGCCTTGGTAGATTCAAATCGTGTGCAATTTGCTTATCTTGTATGTAGTTTTTTGCCTTTTTATAGGCATCTAACAATTCGTTTTGATACATGTTTAATTCTCCCTTTGGCTACATTCTAGCTGATTAGGCATGATTTTCCGTGCTTAACAGGCACAACTATTCGTGCCTATAATCCTTGCAAGTTTGTCACAATTCAAATTGTCGAGGTGTTGTTATGTTTCAAATTGAACCTACCGAGCATGGCTCTGTGCTCAAATCTGAACAAGTGTGCTTCTACCGTTGTCCAGATTTCACACACGCGGCTTTGTTTCTTCATAACTCACCACTCGAGATCTACCTAGAGTTCCAACCCAGTGAGCTTCAATTTGGTCTGCGTACGATTGGCGAAGAACAATTTCATACGGCCTCGTTTTCCAGCACTAAATTTTATAGCTCTGACGCGTTCACTTTCACCTTTGATGATGACCAAGAGCTAGAACAGTTTTATTCGTTCTACGGTTTGGAGCGTTAATCATGGATAACTTATCCGCTCTGGTCATTATTGTTCAT
>NZ_JAKJSW010000367.1:0-2533 GCF_050337375.1 Vibrio makurazakiensis
GAATATATTGACCGTGTAACGATAGCCAAAAAAGGCTAGTTTTCATAGCGCTTTTGTTGGCTTTTTAAGTCTAAATCTGCAAGATAATCCAACTTCTCACCGATTTTAGTCTCTAAGCCTCGTTTTGATGGAAAATAGTACTGAGTGCCACCCATTTCAGGAGGTAAATACTTTTCACCAGCAGCATACGCACCTGGCTCATCATGAGCATAACGGTATTCTTGACCGTAGCCCATGTCCTTCATCAAACTTGTAGGTGCATTTCGTAGATGATGTGGGACTTCATACTCAGGTAAATTATGAGCATCCGTTAAAGCTTGCTTCCAAGCGGTATAAACCGCATTACTTTTAGGCGCACAAGCCAAGTAGACGACAGCCTGAGCAATAGCTCTTTCGCCTTCTGCAGGGCCAATTCGTGTAAAGCAATCCCATGCAGACATTGCGACCTGCATAGCACGAGGGTCTGCGTTACCAATATCTTCCGATGCAATAGCTAATAAACGCCTTACGATATACAAAGGATCGCAGCCCGCAGCAATCATTCTGGCTGACCAATACAAAGCCGCATCAGGGTTTGAGCCACGAATCGACTTATGTACCGCAGAGATTAAGTCGTACCAAATATCGCCTTTATTATCGAAGCGAGCGACTTTTTCACCAGCAACATCAGCGAGTAACTTGAGCGTAATGAGCTTCTCACCTTGTTCATTGTCCTCAGCCATGTCGTACAGAAGTTCTAAATAATTCAGCGACATCCGAGCATCGCCATTTACCAGCTCAGCCAACCTATCCAAAACATCGTCAATAAAGTGTGCTGGGATTTGCCCTAAACCACGCTCTTTGTCTTCAACAGCCTGTTGAATTACATGCGCAATATCAGGCGTATCTAGCGACGTAAGCTTGTAAACACGAGCTCGTGACAACAATGCGTTATTTAGTTCAAATGATGGATTTTCAGTGGTAGCGCCAATAAAAGTAACTGTGCCATCTTCGATATGCGGAAGAAATGCATCTTGTTGGCTCTTATTAAAACGGTGTACTTCGTCTACAAACAAGATGGTTCTGCGACCTGCTTGTTTATTCTCACGTGCTTTTTCTATCGCAATACGGATATCTTTAACACCCGATGTAACTGCAGATACTCGCTCAACTTCTGCGTTGGCGTAATTTGCCGCCACTTCAGCCAGTGTTGTTTTACCGGTGCCCGGAGGTCCCCATAAGATCATAGAGTGGATATGTCCGGCTTCTAGTGCCCGACGAAGAGGCTTTCCAGGCCCTAATATATGCTGCTGACCAATGTACTGTTCAACAGTTTCTGGCCTCATACGAGCAGCAAGGGGACGAAAATCTTCGTCCCCTGAAAAGTCTAAGCTGTAGTTACTCACTTATTCTCACTTAATTTCTCTGATCATCGACTTCTACGCCTTCAGGGATCTCAAAGGTAAAACGTTCGGATTTTGGCGTCACTAAACTTATATTTTYAAATTTAAACTCACCAATTTGTCCGTCTTGCTCGATAACATTAAATCCTTGGATTGCGCCTTGGGCATCAATGAGGATTTCAAACTGACCTTGGTTTGAGTCCTGAGCTGTTGGCAACAAAATAAATTTATCGCCTTCTTTCGTCACCTCATAATTATCCCAGTCACTTTGTTGATTACGGGTTAACAAGATAAAGGGAGTTTGCGCAGCCGCTTGTTCTTGCCAAAAAATACTAACTTGTTCGATAAAAGGGTTGTAATACCACAAGCTCTTACCATCAGATACCAGTAAGTTTTCATCTGGGAATGTACTGTTCCAGCGGAATAGACTCGGACGAGCAATGTCTACCGTGCCTTCACCTTCCATTACTACTTCACCATCGGCACTCGTTACCAATTGGTCAAACTGCGCACTAAAACCATCATTTAAAGCTAGTCGATCACTGAGTTCTTCTTTAGGAGTCGCGAATACAGAAAAACTCATAAACAACAGCACTAAATATTTTTTCATTGATATTCCTATTATGTAAAACAAGCCCATACGATGCTGTTTGGACTTACTGGCAGATAACTAGTTCCCCGTTACTGCCTTTATACTTAATCATTTATATTCGTTAGCTACTTGTAATACGTAGCCGTTTGAAGCAATTAGTCTTTTGGTGGCGCGGGAGCTAAAACTTCGCGATTACCATTGTGTCCAGGAGCACTCACGATACCTTGTGCCTCTAATTGTTCTACAATTCTTGCGGCTCGGTTATAACCAATCTTAAAACGCCTTTGTACACCCGATACCGAACCACGACGTGAATGAACAACATGCTCTACGACTTGATCAAAGAGTGGATCCATATCTTCGTCGCCTTCCATTTTTTCGCCAGGAAGTAACGTTTCTGGAGTTTGTTCACCATTGGTGATTTCATCAATGTAGTTCGGCTTACCACGTGCTTTCCAGTTATTCACGACAGCATGAACATCATCATCTGAAGCAAAAGCACCGTGAACACGAGTAGTATGGCTAGAACCCGGAGGTAGATAAAGCATATCACCCATAC
>NZ_JAKJSW010000368.1:0-2518 GCF_050337375.1 Vibrio makurazakiensis
GTATTCCCCTTGTAGGTCACCTGGGTCTTGGAATTTCGCTTCACCGTCATCCACATCTTCCACCAGAAGTTGGCCTCCGGCTGTCGCATCGCCTGCCACATCCAAGCCCACTTCAACCACATTTACATCTTCACTTTCTGATGGCGTGATGGTCGCGCCATCGTTACTGCCCAAGATGTTTACGGTAATAGTTTCCGTCGCAGTGCCGTCCAGGGACGTCACTTGTAAGCTATCAGTCACCGCGTCGTCTTGGTTGAGTGGGTCTGATAAGTCTGGGTCTAAGGTGTAACCCCATACGCCTGTATCGGTGTTAAAGGTAAAGGTACCGTATTCCCCTTGTAGGTCACCTGGGTCTTGGAATTTCGCTTCACCGTCATCCACATCTTCCACCAGAAGTTGACCTCCGGCTGTCGCATCGCCTGCGACATCCAAGCCCACTTCTACCACGTTCACATCTTCACTTTCTGAWGGYGTRATGGTCGCACCATCRTTGGTGCCCAAAATGTTCACGGTAATGGTTTCGGTTGCAGTACCGTCCAGTGATGTCACTTGTAGACTATCAGTCACGGCATCGTCTTGGTTAAGAGGGTCTGATAAGCCCGGGTCTAAAGTGTAACCCCATACGCCTGTATCTGGGTCAAAGGTGAAGGTACCGTATTCCCCTTGTAGGTCGCCTGGGTCTTGGAATTTCGCTTCACCGTCATCCACATCTTCCACCAGAAGTTGGCCGCCAGCTGTCGCATCGCCTGCCACATCCAAGCCCACTTCTACYACGTTCACATCTTCACTTTCTGAAGGCGTAATGGTCGCACCATCGTTGGTGCCCAAAATGTTCACGGTAATGGTTTCAGTAGCAGTGCCGTCCAGTGACGTCACTTGTAGACTATCGGTTACGGCGTCATCTTGGTTAAGAGGGTCTGATAAGTCTGGGTCTAAGGTGTAGCCCCATACGCCTGTATCTGGGTCAAAGGTAAAGGTACCGTATTCCCCTTGTAGGTCACCTGGGTCTTGAAATTTCGCTTCACCGTCATCCACATCTTCCACCAGAAGTTGACCTCCAGCAGTCGCATCGCCTGCGACATCCAAGCCCACTTCCACCACGTTCACATCTTCACTTTCTGATGGYGTGATGGTCGCCCCATCGTTGGTGCCCAAGATGTTYACAGTGATGGTTTCAGTGGCAGTGCCGTCCAGTGACGTCACTTGTAGACTATCGGTTACGGCGTCATCTTGGTTGAGTGGGTCCGATAAGTCTGGGTCTAAGGTGTAGCCCCATACGCCTGTATCTGGGTCAAAGGTAAAGGTACCGTATTCCCCTTGTAGGTCACCTGGGTCTTGGAATTTCGCTTCACCGTCATCCACATCTTCGACCAGAAGTTGACCTCCAGCAGTCGCATCGCCTGCGACACCCAAGCCCACTTCCACCACGTTCACATCTTCACTTTCTGATGGTGTGATGGTCGCCCCATCGTTGGTGCCCAAGATGTTCACAGTGATGGTTTCAGTAGCAGTGCCATCCAAAGACGTCACTTGTAGGCTATCGGTTGCCGCATCGTCTTGGTTCAGTGGATCCGATAAGTCTGGGTCTAAGGTGTAGCCCCATACACCTGTATCTGGGTCAAAGGTGAAAGTACCGTATTCCCCTTGCAGATCGCCTGGGTCTTGGAATTTGGCTTCACCGTCATCCACATCTTCCACCAGAAGTTGGCCTCCAGCGGTCGCATCGCCTGCGACATCCAAGCCCACTTCCACCACGTTCACATCTTCACTTTCTGATGGCGTGATGGTCGCCCCATCGTTGGTGCCCAAGATGTTTACAGTGATGGTTTCGGTGGCGGTGCCATCCAAAGACGTCACTTGTAGGCTATCAGTCACCGCGTCGTCTTGGTTGAGTGGATCCGATAAGTCTGGGTCTAAGGTATAACCCCATACGCCGGTATCTGGGTCAAAGGTGAAGGTACCGTATTCCCCTTGTAGGTCACCTGGGTCTTGGAATTTCGCTTCACCGTCATCCACATCTTCCACCAGAAGTTGACCTCCGGCTGTCGCATCGCCTGCGACATCTAAGCCCACTTCCACCACATTCACATCTTCACTTTCTGATGGYGTGATGGTCGCCCCATCGTTGGTGCCTAAGATGTTCACGGTGATGGTTTCAGTAGCAGTGCCATCCAAAGACGTCACTTGTAGACTATCGGTCACCGCATCGTCTTGGTTCAGTGGATCCGATAAGTCTGGATCTAAGGTGTAACCCCATACGCCTGTATCTGGGTCAAAGGTAAAGGTACCGTATTCCCCTTGCAGGTCACCTGGGTCTTGGAATTTCGCTTCACCGTCATCCACATCTTCCACCAGAAGTTGGCCTCCGGCTGTCGCATCGCCTGCCACATCCAAGCCCACTTCAACCACATTTACATCTTCACTTTCTGATGGCGTGATGGTCGCGCCATCGTTACTGCCCAAGATGTTTACGGTAATAGTTTCCGTCGCAGTGCCGTCCAGGGACGTCACTTGTAAG
>NZ_JAKJSW010000369.1:0-2518 GCF_050337375.1 Vibrio makurazakiensis
GCTGCTCAGACTATTTTTGGCTTTTCAGAAAAAGAAATAGTTGGTCAATCAGTCACCCAATTAATGGACAGTAAAGACGCGTTTCACCACCAGCAATATATGAATAGCTACTTAACTACCGGACACTCGAAAATTATCAATGTACGCGATAAACAAGGGAAGCTAGGGCGGCAGCTAACAGGACGTAGGCGCAATGGCGAGACTTTCCCAATCCAACTTTCAATCGCAAGAGTAAACATCGAAAATGGCACTATTTTCTCAGGCCTAGTCAAAGACATAACCGAAGCCAAGAAAGCCGAACAAAATCTGATTTTAGCGAAAGAGCAAGCGGAACAAGCTGCTACAGCCAAGAGTGAGTTTTTGGCCGTCATGAGCCATGAGATCCGAACGCCAATGAATGGTGTGATCGGTATGTTGGAACTGCTATTAGAGAACCAATTAAATCAATCACAAAAACACCAAGCTTACCTTGCTCACAGTAGTGCTATATCACTTCTAACTTTAATCAACGATATTCTCGACTTCTCTAAGATTGAAGCAGGCAAACTGGAACTTGAAGATCAACCTTTCGACTTACGTAAGATGATGGGTGACCTTGCAGAGTCTCTTGCAACACAAACCAAAACCGAGAGCCTCGAATTAGTGCTCGATACTATTGGAGTTACGGAATCAACGGTACGAGGAGACTCAACGCGTATCCGTCAAATTTTTTCGAACTTGCTGTCAAATTCTCTAAAGTTCACTAAACAAGGCGAGATCGTTATTAAAGCGAGCCTAGAACAGCATGATACAGACCAATGGAAATTAATTGGGCAGGTCAAGGATAGCGGGATTGGCATTCCCCCGAATAAACTCCCTGACTTGTTCGATAAATTCAGCCAAGTTGACGCTTCAACCACTCGCCGATACGGAGGCACAGGCTTAGGGTTAGCGATAGTGAAAAGCCTATGTAATTTAATGGACGGGAAGGTTTCTGCAACTAGCGAAGAAGGCGTTGGCAGWACTTTTACTTTTGAGGTTCTTATTGGCAAGTCATCCGAATCCACTCAGGTTCTCCCGACTACAGATATAAGCCAGCTCAAGATCTTGATCGTTGACGATAATGCAATAAACCGCGAAGTATTACTCTCTCAATTAAAGTTGTGGGGAGCAACAGTGAAAGAAGCTGACGGCTACTACTCTGCTCTTGAAAGCTTTGAAAACCAGGTATTAGAACACGGTAAGCCTTTTGATATCGCCTTTTTGGATATGCAGATGCCCGATGCTGACGGCATAGATTTATGTAAGAAACTGAAAGCAAATAGACAATACCAATCGACTGACTTGATCATGATGACATCAATGGATTCAACCGCTAACCAAAATTACTTTACTGAGATCGGGTTCAGTGGCTACTTCCCTAAACCTGCTACCACTTCTGATTTATTTGATGCTCTCAATGTTATCGCAAGTAAAGATTTCTCGACTCACAATCAGTTGGTGACTCACAACTACCTATCGACTCTCAGCCCAAGAGAAGTTGAAGTTGTCCCACCGGAAATTAAAGAAGGGCTGCAGGTGCTTGTTGTTGAAGACAACCGCATTAATCAAATCGTCATTCAAGGGTTATTGAATAAAGAAGGTATTCAAGTAACCATCGCTGAGAACGGTAAACTGGCGCTAACAACGCTACAAGACAATCATTTTGATCTAGTGCTAATGGATTGCCAAATGCCAGAAATGGATGGCTATGAAGCCACCAGAGAAATACGAAAAGGAAGTGCTGGGATACAAAATTCACAAATCCCAATTGTCGCCATGACTGCAAACGCCATGACTGGAGATAGAGAAACGTGCCTGAATTCTGGAATGAATGATTACCTTGCCAAGCCTATCAATAAGAAAGAGGTACTCGACAAGGTATCACTATGGACGCAATCAAGCCCTAGTGTCACATCATGATGAACAGCTTATTTCCATCTCTTTACCCCACTCTGGCGGGAGGTTAGCGTAGGCTTCGTACTCACTATGTTCATCACATGGTTTAGCTAAAACTTTGGCAAGAATTTCAATGTCGCTGTAATCCCCATTCTCCGCTTTGTCTATAGCTAGTTGAGCAAGGTAATTACGTAAAATATATTTCGGGTTTACCTGCCTCATTGCTTGGCAACGTTCCGAAGACTCTACCGACTCTAATTCGCAACGCTTGAGATAACTTGCCATCCACATAGCAGCAGCTTCCCTGTCTATAAACAGATCAATGACCGCTTGAGGTTGTTTAGAATCGAGTTCTGATAAGGTTCGGAAAAAGCGTGTGTAGTCCACTCGGCTTTGAGACATTAACTCAAACATCGAATCGAAGAGTTTCCCATCCCCTTCTTGCTTACTGAGTAAACCCAGCTTGCTGCGCATTGTTTGGCTAAAATAACCGTTCATCTGCGGCTCATATTGCTCTAATGCTTCTTCTAGGTCTTGCTTATCAATCAATGCCGACAACGAATGAGCCAGCGCAGACAGGTTCCATAAACCAATACGCGGC
>NZ_JAKJSW010000370.1:0-2453 GCF_050337375.1 Vibrio makurazakiensis
ATATATACCAGTTTTCGATCCAGACAATGAAGTTGGACGCACTGCTTATGGTAAGCAGCTGCTCGCGATCTTAGAGGCTTCTCGGCACAATCCCCTACAGGCTCAAAATGCTTTGTCATTGCTGTTTGAAAAACAACCTTTAGCTGAACGTCCCATTTATACTGCTTACCGGTTGATGATTTTAGCAAACCTGGCCCAACACCAGCAGGATARCGAAAGAGTCATTGAGTACTCTGAACAACTAAAAGCACTAGCAAATGAAGAGCATTTGTTGTGGTTGAAAGCGGAATCAATCGTTGAGTTGGCTATCCAATATGCGAAAGCAGGGGAATTAGGCGCGGCTGAACGCGAAGTGGAAAAAGCACTGAACATCGCTGAGCCGATTCGTTACGAAAGACTATTAGTTAAAGCGTATAACACGGCGGGTGTTATTTTTAATATTCGTGGGGACTTAGTTTCAGCTCAATCCTATTTTCATAAAGGTCTTGAACTAGGGAAACAGTACTCCCTGCATATTTACAACAGCAAGTTAACGTCGAATATGGCTTTAATGTATATCTATCTGGAAGAGTGGGAAAAGGCGTTAACCTTAATAGAAGAAGGGAAACGTCTATATCATGAAAGCGGTCTTCTTGATAATACTTCGCTCGGGCTACTATTTAGTAACGAAGCATTTGTGCACTTTAGGCGAGGTGACGCAGAGCGAACAAGAGCCGCTTATGAACAGGCCACTTCAATTGCAAAGCAAGGGGTTTCAAAGCGTTTCGAAGTGGTATTAATGAAAAGCGAAACTGAACTCTTGCTACTAGAAGGCAATCCAGAGCGGAGTTATCAGGTTTCAAATGAATGTCTGGCTCTGCCTTTTATCAATGATTATTTGCTTGAACAGGGGCATTGTTATAAAAATCGTGCTCTATCTACTTGGGCAATGCATTCTGACGATGAGGCTGCTTCTGATAAAACTATCCTCGCTGATTTATATATGGCACTGGAATTATATGAGCAAGTAGGCAGTCGAAATTGGATAATTGCAGGGTATAGAAGCCTAGCCAATTACTTTGAAGCAATTGGCGATACCGAGAACGCACTCAAGTATTTTAAGCTTTACTATACAGGCAACAAGTCACTGCTGTTTGATAGGCGACAAAGTGAAGTTTATGTATTAGAAGAAAGCTTTAACACAAGAATGATCCAGCAAGATAATGAGTTATTAAGTACTGAAAAGGAGCTTGCTGGCCTCAAACTAGAAGAACAAAAGCTACGTACGCGAATAGTTGCCGCACTAGTGTTCGCGGTGGTGTTGGGTTTTGGCTTTGTTGTACGACGCAGTTATCTAGTTCAGGTCGAAAACGAACAACTGGTTGAACAAACCACAACATGTTCTTTAACGGGCTTATATAATCGTCGTTACTTAGAAGAGTACTTAAAAGAAGTAGAGAACTTTTCTGATACGCCTTTTGGGTCGACGATTGCTATTTTAGACCTTGATCACTTCAAGTCGGTTAACGACACTTTTGGACATGATGTTGGTGACGAAGTTCTGGTAGAAGTGAGTAAACGAATGAAGGTAAGCATTGGTGATGAAGGGATCATAGGGCGTTGGGGTGGTGAAGAGTTCGTTTGTATATTACGTGGAACAAAGTGCCCAGAAACCAAATTGAATACCATTCGTCAATCAATTAGCAAGTCTCCAATGTATTCAAGAGCAGGGAAGTTGAGTATAAGTACATCGATAGGTGCAGTTGGTGGGTTGACTAAGAGTAATGTGGTCAAATCTCCCCAAGGTTATTTAAAATATGCTGATATAGCGTTGTATGAGGCTAAGCAGAAAGGAAGAGATTGTGTCGTGTTGAAAGCTAGCTAAATGATCGCCCAAGCATTTATAAGAACATCACTTTCCTTATCGGCAGCGTTAGGTTCTTAAAAATAAAAAGAGCAATCCTATGATTGCTCTTTTTATTTTTAAACGGATGTTACCGAGTAAAATCGGTGGTTTGTTCCTTTCGGCTAAGATAGCTTTTTGGTCATACTAATCAGTGTTACGCCGACCAACCATTCAATAGAGCGACCCGCATCTTCACCAAGTTTATGRGATATAACATCAGATATCGCTGTGATTAAGCGATGGGAAAATGCTTTGTCTTCATCACTGACAATAGAGTGATGGAATGCGAGTCGAAATACTGACATGAACTTATCGTTATTCAGCGCTTTGTGCCAGCTGTCCTCGAACACTTTAAGTGAAGAATCGCAATTTAGCTGATCGATAATGATCTTTATGAATCGCCCTTCAAGAGCTTTAGTGAAGTCTGTTTTTTTAGGGAAGTGGTGACTGATACCTGTGCGTGAAATGCCCGTTTCTTTGCTCAAAGTAGTATATGACATCTTGTCATAGCCCAACGCCAATAATTGATACGTTGCGGTATCAAGTATTTTATTTATTGTTGTTAGAG
>NZ_JAKJSW010000053.1:0-23421 GCF_050337375.1 Vibrio makurazakiensis
ATCCAAGTGATATTGCTTCGTTATATTTTTCAATACTGAACACTTCTACTACTGTTCTATTTTTGTTTAATCTATGTTTTGATAAGTTATTTAGATCTTGTATTTTATCAGTGATCAGAATTATATCGTTTTTATTGAGTTTATCGGTTGCCGTCGCGATATCGAGAGGGTGATATGTACCGTAAATTTTTTTTCTCATGAAATCGAAGTGGGATATTTTATTAGTTTGATTAGAGTCTGTTATTGAGTGGAAATGATTCCAATCATGAGCTGCTACAATCTCACCATCTAAGGAGGTAAGTAAATCCAATTCAATCATTTTAAAACCATTTCTAATCGAGTTTTCCACAGCCTCTAATGAGTTTGTATATTTTAACCCGTCTATCCCTCCCCCTGCATGCGCGATAAGATAATTAGACTGTATGATTAAATTGGCAATGTTATTGTTTTCATTCTCATATGCATTTACTTTACCGCTCAATAAATCGCTGACTATACTTATTGATATTTTTGTAGGAAATATAGATAAGACAAGTATGAAAATACAAGAAATCAATACAGCTAAGAGTCTAATCCCTTTATGCATGTTAACCCTTTACCTGTTGATGTCAGGGGAGGACTATAGCTTGTCAGCCTTACTAGTAGTCTTCGCCTTAAACATTTTATTCATAACAACTATAATAGCATTCGTTGGCGGGAAGTTTGTATTTTTTATTTTGTCGACAATAGCAACTTTCGACTACTACCTAAGAATAAATCACCTAACATTAGATTTAGGAGTTCTAGGCTCTATTGTCGATTCAAATTTAAATGAGGCTGTAGAGTATTTTCTTTTAATTAAGGTTAGTGTATATGTAAAGCTAGTTATATTTTTTATTTTATACTACTTATCGGTAAATCTTACCAAAGATAAAATAAGGAAGACATTTCCGACAGCTATGTTGGTGGTTTTTTCTAGCGTGTTAATTATAAAGCTATATAACCTTCCAAGTAATGAACAATATACATACATCAATAAAGATTATTTAAAAACCAAACACCATGAAGTATGGTTTAGATTCCTGGGTTTTATTACGATTATAAGACCACTGTCGACGTACTATGAGCTTTCATTGTTGAGTAGAGATACTGTAGTCGTTTCAAATTGGACTAATGTTCGAACTATTGAGGATCAAAAAGATATCTACGTTGTTAACATTGGAGAATCTGTAGCTAAAAAATACTACCCTTATTATAGCGTTAACCATACAAGTAATTTAAATAGTGTGAAAATATACGATGGAGTTATAGCTCCATCGGTAGTTACTAGGTTTTCGGTACCTCGTATATTGTCAAAAAACGTAGATGTATATAGGTATGATGAGAATTTAAATATTATTGATCTTGCTAATGATGCCGGTATGAAGACTTACTGGATTTCTAATCAAGCGAAAGTCGGTCAGCATGAAACACAGATATCTGCTATAGCGAATAAAGCAGAATACCAATACTATCAGAATACGTCTTATGAAAAAGCTAGACCTGATAATGTTCTCTTTCCCGAAATTGTTGACGTTATTAGTGAAAGTTCGAATCGATCAAAGGTGATATTTATTCATACTATGGGGTCACATCATGATTTTTGTAAAAGGGTCGATAGAGATGTATCTCAAGTCTTTTCAGAGGACAATTATTTGATGTGTTATAAAGAGTCCGTTGCCTATGGTGTCGATTTTGTCAAAAGGATAAGGGATCTTCTAATCAAACATGACAAGACGTATAAACTTATTTATTTTTCTGATCACGGACTCACATCAGTAAATAGTCCCCCTTACCTAGTCCATGGAGTTGGTTCGTACTTCTCCAGGCAAGCTTTGGAAGTCCCATTCATTACAATGAGTGATGACACTTTAAAAACTGAAWAACACTTGGTTCAATATAGCTTACGAGACTTTTCGGATACATTTGCTCAATGGGCAGGGATATATTCTGAACAAACAGATCTAAGCAAAAGTATTTTTAATGTTAACTATACCAACCACCACTATGACTCCGTACTGACCAGTGAATTCAAAGCGAAGAAAATCAACTGAATAAATTTTCGGATTTCTAGCGACAGTAAGGTCTGTTATCTCCACTGTAGTTTTAGTGGCTTTTTGCGAGTGTTGTTTTCAGTAGGTAGGTGGCTTTACAAATAGCTGAAACGAAGAAAGCCTAGCATTTCTGCTAGGCTTTCGAATGTGGTGGAGGGATAGGGATTTGAACCCTAGAACCGCTATTAACGGTTGCCGGTTTTCAAGACCGGTGCTTTCGACCACTCAGCCATCCCTCCGTTGGCATGCATAATAGGGGGTGGGAGTTTTGTTGTAAAGCACTCTTTTCAATAATTAATTCTGTTTGATTTAAAATTAGACACTTCGCTGGGTTTTTCATCATGAATATACTTTGGAAGCTTGTGACCGTAGATATGGTGTTGATACAGCGTAAGTTGTTGGGAGAGAATCTTGGGCGTTCGGTATTGGTTATGAGCAGCGGTGTCTCTAATAGGCTGCCTGGAATACATGTATAAAAAAGGGGAGCGATAAACTTATCGCTCCCCTTGTTGAATAACTTTAATCAGTTAGTCTGTTTTTGTGTAAAAACGCTGTAGCTCTGTAAGGCCTTGCATTAATACTGGTAAGCGCGGGCTAGTGTCCTTTAAGCGCTTATAATTGTCATCATAAAGCTTATAGTTACCAAATTTGTCTACGACCGTAGTTTGCTTTGCTGTGATAAGGGCTAACTCACGAGAATCACCGGCTAATACCCACTTACGCTTACGTTCGTCAAACAAATTACGACCGCTACTAAAATCACTAGGGTTCGAAGATACACCGACTAAGTCTTGCAATAGAGTTACCGATAAATCTAAGTGGCTAGTACGGTGCTTATATTCCGCAGCTCCCTTCCCTGGCCAGTGAATGAACATAGGCACTTGTAGTTGGTAACGGCTGTAATTAGAGTTTGCACCCCAGCTATTTGTCGCGGTTTCATTAAACTCAGTACCGTGGTTTGAAGTGACGATGACCACAGTATCTTGGGTCAACTCCAGCTTTTCTAGCTGTTCAAAAATTTGAGCCAGTTTTTGATCAGCAGCTTTTGCCGATTTGTTATAACCCGCTTTAAATTGTTCGTTTGGAGAAGCCGATTCGTCAAGGTCGCTATCATTAGTGAAATTATCTAGAGTCGTTAATTCCAAGAAGCTAAACCAAGGCGCTTTTGATGAGTCTTCCATCCAACTAGACCAGGCTGCAATAGCTGCGTCGTCGTTATAGGTAGCGTTTTCTGCGCTAACTAGCTGGAAGTCTTTATTTTGGAAGACAAACTCTGAATACAAATTGTCATCAAAGTTATCACCACTAAATGCACTGAATTGGTAGTTGTGCTCTTCGAGAACATCTAACAGCWCTGGGCTAGACCCTTGCGCTTTGATGCTGCTTGAATAGCTACTTGGCAGCCCGTAAAACAATCCAAAGATGCCGTACATATCATTGCTTGAACTGTAATGATTCGTAAAGTTGATGTTGTTTTGCGCGTATTGATAGCTCAATGGCATCAAGTCTGCGTTTAGTGCGTCTGAACGTAGGTTATTCATACTCACAATAAGAATATTGAGGTTGTTGCTACGTCGGTTGTATTGAATTTTTTCTAGAGGATAGCGGACTAAATCTACGCCATCTGCGTTTTCCTTGAGACGTTGTAAGTACTCTTCTCTATCTAATAACCCATGTTTTTCCATAAAACTTTTCGCAGTCATTGGGTATGACAGAGGGAAGTTCGATTTCTGATTCGTGATTGGGTTATAAAAATAGGCATCAGCCCAAATGTAGATAAGGTGGCTGGTAATAAAGCTTAAGAAAAACGCAGCCGCTAATGGGCGACCTACGTGTTTGTGAGACAATTTTCTTTGCTTGCGCCATACCCACTCAGATAAACCCAGTTGTAATAGGAATATTAGGGGCATAACGATAAATAAGTGTTGTAGATCTGAGCCGATAGCAGACTCTTGATCACTGAATAGCACTTCCCAAACCACAGGGGTTAGGTGAAGGTTGATACTTTGGTAAGCTTGAGTATCTAAAAGCAGAACAGTTAGGCCGACAGTCGCAAAACAAACGGCGACAAAACGAAGTAGCTTTCTGGATGGTAAAACAAAGGTGAGCGGAAACAGCACCAAAAGGTAGAGAGCGAACACTAAGAAGCCGAAGTGACCTACCCATGAAACGGCTAGATAAAACTGCCCTAAAAGTGTTTCAGGCCAAGCTGACTGAGTGATATAACGTGTGCCAATCAACATCGCAGCAATGATGTTGAAAAATGCAAACCAGTGTCCCCAGCCTACTAGGCGAGAAACTCGGTCGCTATATGTGTTTGCGCTGTCTACCATTTATTATTCTTTTATATCCGTCAGTAAATCTTAGTGAGACTTTTTATCTTCGATTGAAGAAACTAGTGCCTCGGCAAATTTTTCAGCAATTCCTTTGCGTTGTGAAGCAGCAACATTCTGATTTAAGACATTGGTTGCGATATTACCAGCGATCATCAGTGAAAGYTCTGGCGAAGCTTTGTGCTTTGATAAAACTGCACCTACTTCAGCTAGGATTTTTTCAACTTGTTCATCTGTGTATTTAGATATAATCGGCATAAGGACTCTAATAATGATAGTAAAAGCGGCTTATGATAACCTACTATTCCTAACAACTGAAACCTGAACGATAATATTTTCATTATGAGCCTTCATCTTTCCAACGTAATTTTACATCAACTGCGTAAAAACGATCAGGACGAACTGATTGTTAACTACCGCGCAGAATCATTAGCCAACGATTCTTCATCAGAAAGCTTAGTCGCTGAATTACACCGAGTGTTTAATTCTAAGGCTGGCAAAGGGTTTGGTTCTTTCAAGTCGGACAGCGAATTTCAACAATGGTTGCAAGAGCTGCGCAAAGGCGAAAGAGATTTTTATGACTTTTCTCAGCAAAGTGCACTGCGTTTGAAAGATGAGTTATCTAAGTATCCTTTTGCAGATGAAGGGACATTAGTTTTGGCTGAATACCAGTCATTAGCGACAGATTACCTTTTTATCGGATTATTGCCTTCAAATGAAAGTTTGAAAGTAACAGAAGGGTTAGATATTAGCGCAACGGACTACCTAGATATCTCTAAGATGGATATCGCAGCGCGTGTTGATCTTTCTACTTATGAAACGGACAAAGAGTCTAATCGCTACCTTGCTTATATTAAGGGGCGTGTTGGTCGTAAAGTCGCAGACTTTTTCTTAGATTTCTTACAAGCTGAAGTAGGCTTAGACGCAAAGCAGCAAAACCAGGTGTTGATGCAAGCTGTAGAAGACTTTGTATCTGACTCTAAGCTAGAAAAAGAAGAAGCGATCAGCTACAAAAAACAAGTTGCGGATTACTGTAATGAGCAACTGAAAGCGGGTGATGAAGTTCAAGTTCGTGAATTGTCTGGAGAGCTACCTGCTAGCACAGATGGCACTAGCTTTTTAGACTATACTAGCGAGCAAGGCTATGAGTTAGAAGACAGCTTCCCGGCTGATCGCGCAACTATGCGTAAACTAACGAAATTTGTTGGTGCTGGTGGCGGTTTAAATGTAAGTTTTGATAGCTTGCTTTTAGGCGAGCGTATTTTCTACGATCCGGAAACTGATACCCTAACGATCAAAGGTACACCACCAAATTTAAGAGATCAGTTAACTCGCAACAAATCATAAGCCGAAAAGAAAAGGCTTAGATGAAATATAAGATCAGATAAATAAGATATACGGTGGCGGTAGGATGCTGCCACTCGTTTTTCGCTAGGTTTAAGCTAGATAAAGAGGCTACTAAATGGAATTATCGTTATCGCAACGCAGTAACGGCACGACTATCGCCAAACCTATTATAGGTATCTTGGGTGTTTGGTTACTTTGTTCTCTTTTGTTATTAAACTTGAGTCGTTCATTTGAACAAGCTTTAGACAGTGTTGAAGAGTTGGGCGCTCGGGTAAATGAGCTGATACAAACGCTGCACTTTTCTGAACCATTGAGAGTGATCAAAATTGATGATCTCACCCTCGATGCTCAATTGGTTTATTCTATCCGTCTTCAGGTCGAAGCTGAATTCTCTGACGCATTGTTTTTCCCTGATGTTAGCCAAGCGCTTTATACCACCGATCAGTTTTTAGAAAAATTTCGCGAATATTCACCAATAGACAGCAAAATCCTATTTTTTGCTACCAACATGCGCGACTACAAAGCTATCCCTACCAACTCTACTACGATCAATCATTTGTATAATGAGCTCAACGCGACGGTGTTTGAAGCGATGTATACCGACAATAATTCATCTCCGACCATTTACCGTACCTTCGATCAGATTCTTAATGACTCTCAATCTCTTGAAGTGGATGAGCGTCAATCAATACAAAAAATGCTAGCCGATGCTTCAATATTACTGGGTGAATATGCTCAACTTAATTATCTGATAGAGACAATGAAGAAAAGCTCGGTCGGTGAGCAAGTCTCGTTGCTAGAGGATGAGCTGCATAACCGTCAATTTCGCATATTACTGTTAGCGCTCGTTGTTAATATATTTGCGTTAGGCGCAGTGACATTTTGTTTTTACCTGCAAAGCAGCAGAAGTGATCATCGCTATGATGAAGAACTTGCATCCGAAGATGATCCATTACCCGAAATACGCGAAAGTGACGCTCAAAGTAACAATGTTCCCGAGATAGAAACCGCGAATGTGCAAGCCGAGTTTGTTCAATTTGAGCCAGAACATCCTGTCGAGAGCCCTGAACCTTCAATACCAAGTGAAGAAGTGATCGAAGTCTCTATCGAGGGGGAGCAGGAGCGTCACGCCGCGATTAATTTACAAGAAATGTTAGACACATTAGGTGGCGACTTAGAATCCGTATTGTTGCTTCTAGGCGTGTTTATTCAAGACCATGCTCAAGACGGTGAAAAGTTCCGAAAGTTGCTGACCGAAGACGTTGTGCAAGCATCTCGTATTGTCCATAGCCTAAAAGGTGTCTCTGGCAGCATTAAAGCCCATGATTTAGGTGAAATCTCAGCTCATTTAGAGATGACGTTAAAAGAGGGCTTAACTGTTGAAGAGAAAGATATAGCACTGCTTTCTAAACATCTAAGCTCTGCGATAGAAGCAGCTGGTTTATTGATAGATGAAAACAGCTAACAGGAGCGTCACTTTACCAATAGCAATACTATTTTGATTAGAAAAGTGATGTTGAAGTTTTACGCAGATAAAAAAAGAGCGCCGTTGGCGCTCTTTTGCATTTTATATCTAGTGCATTTTACATCGGTAACATGAGGAAGATGTTAGCTCGTTGCTAAGCTGATTGCTTCGCTAGCTCAACAGCGTCTTCACCTTCAACAGCAGGGGCTGTTGGTTCGCATTTATCAACGAACCAACCCATGTAAGAAGTAATGATCGTTACGAGAATACAAATGAAGCTTAGCCACATGAAAGGTGCATATGAAAGCGTAGCAACGCCTAGGATGCTTGCCATGTAAATACCATTATCACTCCATGGAACCATGCCCGATGTTAACGTACCACCGAATTCCGCATTACGTGATAGGTTCTTACGTTGGTAGCCTAAACGGTCGTAGTTCTTCGCACAGATTTTCGGCGTAAGAATCAACGATACGTACATAGCAGAGCCAAATACGTTACCCATAAACGCAGTACCAATTGTGCTCGTTGCTAGAGAGCCTGCGCTATTTACGCGGCGTTCAAATAGTTTCGCTACTGTTTCTAGCACGCCAACCTTATCAAGTAAGCCACCAAAACCTAAGCCAAACACGATTACAGCGACTGAACCAAGCATTGAAGACATGCCACCACGGTTCAAAATCGAGTCAATGAAATCAACGCCAGAGCTGATAGAAAACGGTGCCCATGCAGTGTTAAATGCCGTTAAGAAATCAACATCTTGAATCATTACAGCCCAGATAATGCCTAGCAGAGAGCCGAAGCTGATGACTGGGAAAGAAGGCATACGCATGGCAAGAAGACCGAGTACGATTAATACAGGAACAAAAGAGTAAGGAGTAATGTAGAACTGATTCTCCATTGCTTTGATAACAGAATCTACCTGACTCATATCTACGTTACCAGCGTAATGGAAACCAAATGCCGTAAACATAACACCAGTAATGATGTAGCTGATTAACGCTACTGGTAACATGCCCTTGATGTGCTCWACAACTTCAACACCAGACATAGACGAAGCCAGGATCACTGAATCAGACAGAGGTGACATTTTGTCGCCAAAGTAACAGCCAGACAAAACAGCGCCCGCGGTGATTGGTGCTGGAACTCCAAGCCCTTGTCCTATACCCATCATTGCGATACCAGCTGTACCTGCTGCGCCCCAAGACGTGCCTGTCGCTAACGCCGTTAGAGAACAGATGATCATCGTTGCAAGAAGGAAAATAGAAGGATGTATTGCTTTTAGGCCGTAATAAATAATTGTCGGAACAATGCCACCTGAAATCCAAGTACCAACAAGCGCACCAACTGCCAAAAGTATTAAAACTGCACCTAAGCCGTTAGAGATACCATTAAGGGCTGATTTCTCTAAGTCTTTGTAGCTGTGACCAAGGCGTATACCTAAAGTGATGATAATGAACCAACCAATATACAGAGCGAGTTGTATCGGCAGGTCAAGCTTTGCAGTAAAAGAGAACGCTAATGTTAAGAATAGCCCTAGGGAGACTATTACTTGTAACAGGGAGGGTAGACGAGTATTTCTTTGCTTCATAAAAGCCTCTTGTCATTTCGAGCATTTATAGTGCTTCGTTATAGTGTGGGGTACGAAAAAGACACTACATGATAAAGTTGATTATATCTAAATATGACTACAAAGTTGTGATATTTGACTATTGATTTAACTATTAGCAAATATTTATCCTGTATTTTGTTAATTTCATGGTTTGGTTATGTTGTGTTATACGTATTTCATGTGCGACATTTGTAAAAATTTGTTTCAAAAAATAACAAATGGTAATTCCATCAATATCATAAATTGCGCTATCGGCAGGGAGGCAATACTGAGGACCGTCTCTCTAGAACTTACAACAAGTAAAAGTAACCTGGATAACTGTTAAAACTAATCGTTTGGGTGTGAATGAGGGAAAAACYTACTCTTTTTGACAAAAAGGACTTGAGTTATAAAGCTGAAAAACTTATAGATGGGTAAAGCTATTTTAATTTTTACATGGAGAGTTTGGGATGAGAGTAGGTCTAGTCGGTTGGCGTGGTATGGTTGGTTCTGTACTGATGCAACGTATGGTAGAAGAGAAAGATTTCGATCTTATTGAACCTGTTTACTATAGTACATCTCAAATAGGCATTCCTGCGCCAGTACTTGGTGGTAAAGAAGCGGGAATGTTACAAGATGCTTTCGATATTGAAAGTTTGAAGCAACTAGATGCAATTATTACGTGTCAGGGCGGTGGTTATACTGAAAAAGTTTACCCTGCATTGCGCCAAGCTGGATGGAAAGGTTACTGGATTGATGCTGCGTCTACGTTACGTATGAATGCTGACTCAATCATTACCTTAGACCCTGTCAACCTTGCTCAAATTCAACAAGGAATCCACAAAGGAACCAATACTTTTGTCGGTGGTAACTGTACTGTGAGTTTGATGCTCATGGGGCTTGGTGGCCTATACGAAAAAGGACTTGTTGAATGGGTTAGTGCAATGACTTACCAAGCGGCTTCAGGCGCTGGTGCTAAAAACATGCGAGAGCTTATTTCTCAAATGGGCGTTGTGAACGATTGTGTAAGCTCTGAGCTTGCAAACCCAGCGAGTTCGATTCTGGATATCGATAAAAAGGTAGCAGACACTATCCGCTCATCTTCATTCCCAACGGATCAATTCGGAGCGCCACTAGCAGGTTCATTAATTCCTTGGATCGACGTGAAGCGTGAAAATGGTCAAAGCAAAGAAGAGTGGAAAGCGGGTGTTGAAGCGAACAAGATTCTAGGACTTGATGGCCAACCGATTCCAATCGATGGTACTTGTGTCCGTATTGGCGCAATGCGCTGCCACGCTCAAGCTCTAACTATTAAGCTTAAGCAAGATGTACCAATGGACGAAATTGAAGAAATCATCGCGACTCATAATGACTGGGTTAAAGTGATTCCAAATGAGCGTGACATTACTGCTCAAGAACTCACTCCTGCGAAGGTAACGGGCACAATGTCTGTTCCTGTTGGTCGTCTACGTAAGATGTCGATGGGTAACGATTTCCTTAACGCATTTACAGTCGGTGACCAACTATTGTGGGGCGCAGCTGAACCGCTACGTCGTACACTGCGTATTATCTTGGCAGAAAAAGCTTAAGATATTTGAGAATGCCACTTTGTCCTAAAAAGTGTTGAATAAAAGGCTGACGTTTTTCGTCAGCCTTTTTACTTTTTGGCGAGTGGGAATATATACGATGCTGAATTTGACAGCTAGGTAACGTAGAGTCTGAAATCGTATAAGTTAACTTGCAGCCCGCAAATACCCTGTTACTCTTCCGTCACTACCCGTTTATCAGGATCAGCCAGTTCACTACCACAATGCTTACAATACATGGCATCTGGTTCATGGCCTGATTTAGAACAGTTCGGGCATTTCACCAACGACTTATGAGAATTCATTTCCTGACTTAGCTCTGCAGTAATAATGCCTGTGGGAACCGCTAAGATCGAATAGCCAAGCAACATGGTTACTGAAGCGATAGCTTTACCTATACTTGTTTGGGGTACAAGGTCGCCATAGCCAACGGTAGTTATGGTTACTATTGCCCAGTAGATACTTAAAGGTATAGAGCTAAAGCCGTTATCTGGACCTTCTATTACATAGATAATTGAACCAAGAATGATGACTAAAATTCCCACGGTACTAAAAAAGATAAAAATCTTTCTTCTCGCCATGAGTAGTGAGCGGAGTAGGATGTTTGAGTCTTGTAAATATCTCACCAGCTTAAGAATTCGGAAGATGCGCATAACACGTAGCATTCTGATCACCCCGATATACGATGCCGCAGGGAAGAAGAGCGCAAGATAAGTGGGCAAAATAGCAAGAAGGTCGATCACACCATAAAAGCTTCTGGCATATGCGGTAGGTTTTGGAGAGCAGTAAAGCCTGAGTAGATACTCGATAGTAAATAGCCCAGTAAACCCAAACTCCAAATACATAAATATATGTGCCCACTTAGTATTGAGGGCTGGAATTGAATCAAGAACTAATACTGTAAGTGAAGCAATAATCGCAACAATTAAGCCAATGTCAAAGGCTCTACCTGCAGGTGTATGAGTACCAAATATAATGACGTAAAGGTGATGCTTAAGTGAATGACGTGGCATAGGTTAGGGCTATATATACTGTCGATATTTTCATAGTACATTTTTCAACAAAAAGAGGCGAGTATAGTGCTCGCCTCCCATAGAAATACCGCTACCTTTCTTAAGAAAAGTTTCTATATCATGCTAACCCAGGGAAAAGGTTTCTTAGGCCGTTTGCAATAAACTCAATCCCTAGCGCACCAAGGATAAGCCCCATTATACGTGTAATAACGTTAATGCCGGTTTGCCCGAGAAAACGGACGATGACAGGAGCCGATCGAAATAGAATCCAAGAGCATAGAGCAAATAGGCCAATACTAACGGCAATGCCTAATGTGTCTAACGCGTTCGGGTAACGTGAACCGTAAACAATAGTGGAACTGATTGCGCCAGGGCCAGCCATTAACGGCATAGCTAAAGGAACAACGCCAATCTGCTCCTTACTAATGTATTCCGACTTCTCTTGTTTGTTCTGCTTATCTTCACCCAACTTACCACTCATCATTGAAAATGCGATGTTAAGAAGTAATAGCCCACCAGCAACTCGGAATGAATCTAACGAGATGCTAAACATATCTAGTAGTAACTGACCTGCAATTAAAGACACTCCCAATATAACGGCTACTGCGATATTAGCTTGCAGTGCAGTTTTGTTTCTGTCCTCTGCAGACATGTGCGCGGTTAGAGAAACAAAAATGGGCATAATTCCAATCGGGTTAACAGCCGCGACTAGCCCGAGGAAAAACTGGAAAAATATCGCGATTTCTAAACTTTGCATTTCAATGTGCCTCCAAAGTCAGGGGTGAGTATGTGCGTAATGTAAACCACCAGATTCAAAACAACGAATGAAAAAAACTAAGTCGAAATAGAGAATAAATGTAGGGCTACAGAGGGAAGTTTATACGCATATGGAGTGTTGCAAGTCTTGCTTGGATTTGTCAATTTGGTCTCATTTGTGACGATATTGTTTATGTTTGTAGGTGAATGCACACTTTTACGAAAAAATGTGTCAAATTCTAGCTCGTTGCAACATGATGGATATACTCTCAGTAGCACGGAATTAGCTATCTACATGTAATTTAACTGACCAAAAATGAAACTTTTTTACAGTTAATATCAGTTTATGAAATAAAACTAACTGTTTGATGGTTTTTTGTACGTCTGGTTGGTGTGATGTAAATCTATATAAATCAGGGGTTTGCTTGTTTTTTTGTGATTTAACTACTACTTTTTGATTAATTCTTTTTGGGTAACTGATCTGGGTCAATTTTTTTCACACCTTGAAATAATATACTCAGTCCTGAAAGCAATTTACTAAGAAAGCTGTTGAGTACATTTTGCAGAAGCAGCGAGTTTAATAAAAAGTTTTTAATATTTATTATTTTAGGAGATCCACTATGCCTGTAACTAACTTAGCTGAACTAGATGCTCTAGTAGCACGCGTTAAAGCAGCACAAGAAGAGTTCGCAACTTTCTCTCAAGAAAAAGTAGATGCAATCTTCCGTGCAGCTTCACTTGCAGCTAACCACGCTCGTATCCCGCTAGCACAACAAGCGGTAGCAGAGTCTGGCATGGGTATTGTTGAAGATAAAGTTATCAAAAACCACTTTGCTTCAGAGTTTATCTACAACAAATACAAAGACGAAAAAACATGTGGCATCTTAGAAGAAGATGACAACCTAGGTACAATGACTATCGCTGAACCTGTAGGTATCATCTGTGGTATCGTTCCAACAACGAACCCAACTTCTACTGCAATCTTCAAATCTCTAATCTCACTTAAGACTCGTAACGGCATCATCTTCTCGCCGCACCCACGTGCTAAGAATTCAACGAACGATGCAGCGAAACTCGTTCTAGATGCCGCGGTAGCTGCAGGTGCTCCAAAAGACATCATCGGTTGGATTGACCAACCGTCTGTAGAGCTTTCTAACGCACTTATGAAGCACGACGGTATCGCACTTATCCTTGCAACTGGTGGTCCAGGCATGGTTAAAGCTGCATACTCTTCAGGTAAGCCTGCAATCGGTGTTGGTGCTGGTAACGTTCCTGTTGTTATCGATGAAACAGCTGACATCAAGCGTGCAGTAGCTTCAATTCTTATGTCGAAAACATTCGATAACGGCGTTGTATGTGCTTCTGAGCAGGCTGCAATCGTAGTTGGCGAAGTATATGACGAAGTTAAAGAGCGTTTCGCTTCTCATAAAGCACACGTTCTGTCTAAAACTGACGCAGATAAAGTACGTAAAGTACTTCTTATCGACGGCAACCTGAACGCTAAAATCGTAGGTCAACCTGCTCCTGCAATCGCTGAAATGGCGGGTGTTAAAGTTCCTGCTGATACTAAAGTTCTTGTTGGTGAAGGCCTTGGTAAAGTTTCTTACGATGACGAATTCGCTCACGAGAAACTGTCTCCAACACTAGGTCTATTCCGCGCAGACGACTTCGAAGATGCTGTTGCTCAAGCGGTAACTATGGTTGAAATCGGTGGTATCGGTCACACATCTGGTCTTTACACTAACCAAGACGTAAACGCAGACCGTATTCGTTACTTCGGTGACAAGATGAAGACGGCTCGTATCCTAATCAACATCCCTACTACTCACGGTGGTATCGGTGACTTGTACAACTTCAACGTTGCACCTTCTCTAACTCTTGGTTGTGGTTCATGGGGTGGTAACTCTATCTCTGAGAACGTAGGTCCTAAGCACCTTATCAACAAGAAAACTGTAGCGAAGCGAGCTGAAAATATGTTGTGGCACAAACTACCTAAGTCTATCTACTTCCGTCGTGGCAGCCTTCCAATCGCAATGAGCGATCTTGAAGGTAAGAAGCGTGCATTCCTAGTAACTGACCGCTTCCTATTTAACAACGGCTACGCAGATGATGTCGTACAAATCCTAAAATCTCAGGGTATTGAAGTTCAAGTATTCTTTGATGTAGAAGCGGATCCAACACTATCTGTGGTTGAGAAAGGTGCTGAAGCAATGAAGAGCTTCCAACCTGATGTGATTCTTGCGTTAGGTGGTGGTTCTCCAATGGATGCTGCTAAGATCATGTGGGTAATGTACGAGCACCCAGAAACTCACTTCGAAGAACTTGCAATGCGCTTTATGGATATCCGTAAACGTATCTACAAATTCCCTAAAATGGGTAAAAAAGCTGAACTTGTATGTATCACTACAACTTCAGGTACAGGTTCAGAGGTTACTCCATTCGCGGTTGTTACTGACGACAAAACAGGTGCTAAATACCCACTAGCTGATTACGAAATTACACCAAACATGGCTGTTGTTGATGCTAACTTAGTAATGAACATGCCTAAGTCTCTAACAGCGTTCGGTGGTTACGATGCAGTAACTCACGCTCTTGAAGCTTACGTATCTGTTCTTGCAAACGAGTATTCAGATGGTCAAGCGCTACAAGCACTTAAGATGCTTAAAGAGTACCTACCATCAAGCTACAAAAATGGTGCGGCTGACCCAATCGCTCGTGAAAAAGTACACAACGCAGCGACAATTGCAGGTATTGCTTTTGCGAACGCATTCCTAGGTGTGTGTCACTCAATGGCTCACAAAATTGGTGCTGAGTTCCACCTACCACACGGTCTTGCTAACGCGTTACTTATCTCTAACGTTGTACGTTACAACGCGAACGATAACCCAACTAAGCAAACTGCATTCTCTCAATACGACCGCCCACAAGCACGTCGTCGTTACGCAGAAGTTGCCGACCACCTAGGCCTAAGCCAAGCTGGTGACCGTACTGCTCAGAAGATTGAACGTCTACTAACATGGCTAGAAGAGCTTAAGAATGACCTAGACATTCCTCTATCTATCCAAGCAGCAGGTGTTAACGAGTCAGACTTCATTGCGAAACTTGATGAACTAGCGGTTGAAGCATTCGACGACCAGTGTACAGGTGCTAACCCACGTTACCCTCTAATCACTGAGCTCAAAGAAGTTCTAACAACTTCTTACTTCGGCCAACCATACGTTGAAGGTGAAACGTTCGAAGGTACTACAGTTATCCTAAAGAAAGCAGACCAAAAGCCAGCTGAAGTAAAAACTGCGCCGAAAGCTAAAAAAGAAAAAGCTGAAGCGTAATAAGTAAGCATCAGTTATGAGATAAGTTTTCGCTAGCACGTCACTTATCTATCGGGAAAAGAACAAAGCCCCAGTCGAGAGACTGGGGCTTTTTTTATACATTTATGCGACCGCCTAAACTCTTAATATCAATGGAATATTTAACAGACAATCCAGAAGTTGTGCGGTTAATTTAGTCATATTAAGTGAATACGGCAATATTGTTACGGGGCAAACGTAATGCTTACGCCCTGACCGTCACCTTGAACCGTGTCACAAATATATGATGGAATTACATCATAAGTGACAAAGTTTTGACCAGTGTATTGGTTTCTAATTCTAACCCCATCTCCAGGTGTAAAACAGAGCATCTGTGAAGGATCTCGTGCATTGATACGGGTTTCAGTATAAGAATAGGTGTCCGTTGCAGAGTCATATGTATCGTTCAGATAGTGCTGTGTTCCTGTACTACTAAACCAAGTGCCAGAGCTTCTATTTGTGTTTTGCATTCCAAAGTAAATCTCATTGCGGCCTGCCTTGCTTGAATCACTAGCAAATGCTCTCATGGCATCGCCACTTGCAGAGACTGTCCATACGGCTTTGTGATCAGCAGTCCACTCGATCGAAATCTTAATCCCGAGTCCAGTATCAGGGGCAGGAGAAGGTGCTACATGGCCAAAGTAACCTTCATTGGTTGTCTCATCAGTACATAGATAGTTAACCAAATCTGCTGCTGAAGGAGTGTGGTTTACAAAATTGAATTGACTTCCATCGTAGTCAATGAAAATTGGATTTCCATTGAGGTCGCCGACACGGATAGGCCCAGAATTGTTATCGGTTAAATAATGAATAAGTAATCCAGCTAACGAAGTATCATTGCGGTAGCTGAGGGCAATATCATCGTTGTTTAGGTCTGATAGAAAGCTCGATGTAGAGTCTACGATATAGCTTGTGCTAGGAGCATATTGTTGACATACCGTATTGGTTGAAGAGCCCGCAGGGTAACTACCTAAAGGGTCATAATGAGAAGAACTTTCTGCAACAATGCGGATGTCTAACGTATGACTGTATGTAGGATCTGGAGTTGGATCGGGCTCTGGTTCAACAGGAGCATTCGGATCATATCCATGCCAGTCGTCATCGTTAGGTGTGCTTTCACCTGGTTCACCTGGTAGGCCTGGTGAACCCCCTGGGTGATCATCGATGGGGTTACCATCAGAGCCATAGGCAACAGCAACTAGTAATCCCACAACTTGAGTATCATCATCCAGTTCCGTCGGTTCGGGAGTGGAAGGTAAAGTGGCTAAAAAAATTTCTTCTTCAATCAGAATATGGTCACCATCGTCAGACCAGTATGGATAGTAAGTATTGGTCTTGAGTAAGCCATGTGTCACAGCATATTGAATGTTTTCACTTGATGGCAAAATCCAATTAAAAGTGTCCGGCACAGCATAGTTGTCGGTTACCATGTCTGCTGTATATTGCATCTCATCGTTATAATCAGCATGAGAACCTCTCAAAAATAGCGCTTTAAGATCGCCAAACCTCATTGGGTCATCACCGAACACATAGCCGAACTCTTTGCAGTCATCTGATGGGATAGTTTCATCACTGCAGCGTGAGTAGGGGTAATTATTGACATACTCCTTATCCATTGCTCCCCCGTTACCAGCCCCAGTAGCGAAAGTACCAGTAACAGCAGAGTGAGCGTATTGGCTTGAAACCATCGCAAAAGCAAGCGTGGAAAGCTTGAATATCCGATTATTCGTTATCATAAATCCCTCATACAGTACGTTATTCTGGGTGAAGTATAAGCAAGGCTGATAACGTAGGTCAAACGATGAARAGAAAAAAGCAAAATACAGTGTTGCGTGCTGTAAAATAATAGTATAGCATTCTGTTTGTCCCGTAATGATAGATAAGTCATTATTTGAACATCTCTAAAGCTATGAAAAATAACGGAATAAAATACTCAAGGAGTTCCATATGAGACAGAGAATGCAACGCGCACAAAACTCAAAAAAGAAGAATAAGGGTATCGCCTTAATCGAGATGCTAATTGTGATTGGTGTAATCGGCTTGATTACAGCGGGAATTGTTGGTTTATCAACATCAGTATTTAACGGTATTGATGAAGCGGACACAGTGTCAAAAATCAACACCATTAAAGGCAAAGTTCAAAAAGGCTATAAAGCGCAGGGCGACTATGCTGGTTTGAGCAATGCATCACCAGTGTTAGAAGCTGAGGATATCGAAAACCCATTTGGTCCGGATATTTGGGCGGCTCCTGCACAAGCAAATGCACGAGACAACGCTGCTGCAGTCGTCAAAGTACCGGGTCTAACGGAAGAAGCATGTATCAACATTCTGACTTCCATTGATCGTACCGCATTTGAGTATCTTGGTACGGAAGTTGGTGGTGCTGCCGGTGCTGCCCCTGCTGCAATTGACCCTGAAGACGAGGATATTGCTGTTTTTGGTGATTTGGCAGGAGCAGACGTGGAGTTTGTTGCTGGTGGTGTGCAAGGTGATAATACTGATGGCACTGTTCTAACAGTAGATTCAGCTGGAGCAGCATGTGTAGCTGCAGCTGCAACGAACAATGCGATTATTGTACTTGGCTTCTACTAATTGCCAAGCGTGAAAAACAAGCAACGTACCTAGGTGCGTTGCTTGCTACGGTCAAAAAGGGATTTTTATGAAAAAAGTGACACTATTATTGATTTCCGCTGCTGTATTTGGCTGTTCAACCACAGAATATATTAGTACGCCTCAAGATTTGGCTGGGCAGAAAGTCGTGGATGATGAACTGTCAAAAGGGAAGCAAAGAACGACTAATTTTTTAGAAGTGATTGACCACTCACTGATGCTAAAAACAGGCAATGAGTTTGAAATTGAATCGCATTATGTAGACGATGAGATCAGCTTCAGCTTCACTGATAAGGCAACAGCCGGCATGGTTATTGAGGAAATGAATGCGCTGTTGGATTATCAAGGGGTATACATAGATAACTGTGTTTCAGAGGGTGGAAGTTCAAGCTCTTCTTCTGAGCCCAGTGAAAATGGTGCACAAGCTGCTTTAGCGAGCGTAATTCCTGGATTGCCCATTCAAGCTAAATCTCCAAGCACAACGAGTATCCCACAGCAAAACCAAGGGCCAGATTACAAAAAGTTTATCTATGACGGAAAACTATCAGGCTTATTCAGATCATTAGAGAACGTTTATGATGTAACGGTTGAATTCTCTAGAGGAAGTTATGTAGTTTCACGCTGCAAAGTAGAAAACCTACACTTAAAAGGAACGCTATCCTCAATGGAGGCGACTCTGGAGACGGCATCAGATTCTGCTGGTGGCTCGAATGGTTCATTTTCAGGAACAGTAGATCTTTCTTACGATTTGCAAGCAGCATTACTTGAAGAGTTAAATCTTCTTCTTTCTCCTGAAGGTGTGGTGAAAGTTAATAGTACAACGTCATCTTTATTAGTTATTGATCGCCCTTCGTATTTACGAAACGTGAATAAAATTGTTGATAACTACAATAAAGTTTTAGAGCGTCAGATTTTACTTTTGGTAACCGTATTGCGATACGGAGACTCCGATGTTAACCAATTAGGCTTAGATTGGGATAACGTTCTGGTCGATGGTTCAACGGCCATAATTTCAGGCTCATCTTTCAGTGAAACGATCTCAGGGCTTAACCTTGGTTTTAAGAAAGAGGGGAGTTCAACGACGGAGCTTCTTTTGAGATCATATTTCAATAACGGTCATTCCATCCTTTCAACAAAGGCGGATCTACTTACACAAAATGGCGTCCCTACACCGTTAAGTGTTGCAAAGTCACAGAGCTATATTTCATCCGTAACCACTGAATATGACAAAGAGACTGAACGCGAAATTCGCCAAGCAGAGACCAGTGTATTGAACGAAGGTTTCAATATGATGTTTAAGGCTCTAGCGATAGAGGACAAAATATCTGTTACTACTCATATTACACAAAATGAATTGGTCTCTCTGACTGCTGATCAAGGTATTACGCTACCAACAACATTTAACCGTCAGTTTTTACAATCATTCCGAGTAGATAGTGGTGACGTTATTCTACTAGCAGGGTATGAAGAAAATATTACAAGAACTAATGATAGCACTGCCGCGCCGGGAACGATCTTATTTGGTGGGACAAATAATAGAGAAAATACACAAAGCAAGATTGTAATATTAATTGAACCAAGAGTTCTATAAGGATGGACTATGAAAAAGGTAATAGGGATTGTTATCGCTTCGGTAGTATGTAGTACGTTCGCATTTGCAAGCCAAGAAACATATATTTCAATAAAAGATGATACAGCATATTCAATAGCAAAGCGTTTTGATATGTCAGTGGATGAGCTTGCAGATTACAACCCTCATTGGATAAATCAAGTTGGCGGTGAGGTTTCTCTTATCCCAGTTGGTATTAAACTAAATGTTAAATCACCAGTGCTAAAAAATAATTTAAACACTTATAAAAAATCACTGGATAAGAAATTAAATAAATCAGAAATAAACATAGAAAAGGAAGTTGAAAGCGAAGATGGTCAGTTTTTAACTTTTAATAAAGGGGATAAATTCAGTAAAAGAGTGCTAGATTGGTGCGCAGTAAACGATATGAATTGTATTTGGGAATCTAAATACGACTTCAGAATTCTAGCGAAGGTTTCATATCTGGGTGAATCAGTAAAAGATAACATTGAGTTGATTGCTCGTGATCTTTATCTGAACAGGTCGAAAGTTAAAATTCAATATTATAGTGTTAATGATGTTTATAGATTTTATAATTAATGGTAATTACATTGCCGTTTACGTCATGTTTTTTCTTTTGGGAGCTTCACTATTTAGTTTTTTTCAGTGTGTTCTAAGCCGAGCTTTTATAGAAGGTAGGAAGCTAATAGATTCTTTAGTTAGTGGTTCAAAATGTGATTACTGTGGAGAACCCCTAACAATAAAAGAGTACTTTCCTATTGTGTGGTTTTATTTTCTGAAAGGGAAATCTAAGTGTTGCTCCAAAAAAATTGATACCAAATATATTCTCGGAGAATGGATTTCCGGAGGTGCATTATGTCTTTTCGTGTTCTTGCTTTTTCATGCCTAATACTATTTTCCCAATTCAGCTATGCCAGCGAAGGTGAAAGTAATACAGAAGCAAAGTCAATGAATATCCACATGGATAAAATGGAGGATAAAATTGATGAATACATTAAATACAATGAAGAAATAGAAAAAATTAAAAGTGAAAAAGCACGTTTAAGAGAGTACTTATCTCTTGTTAAGTTAAAGATTTCAGTCGTTGAAGAAGAAAGAAAATTAAAAGAGAGCCGAAACCCGAAAAAGAAAGTTGTAGAAAGACCAAAGCCAGTTAAAAAAGTGACTGTGGCTAAGCCAAAGAAAAAGAAGAATTTAATCAATGATGTCGAAGTATTGAGTTTTGTGTCATCGGGAAAAAGAGTCAATGGTGTTCTTTTAGTTAATGGACAACAGTTTGCTATGACTAAGCCGAGATTCAAAAGCGGCAAGTACTCATTTGAATTCAGCCAGAGTGATAAAACGATAAAAGTATCTACCTCCGATGACAGCGAGGTTGTGTATCTTGATTGATTTAAAATCTTGGAAGAAAAGAAAGCGCTCTAAAGGTGAGCTTCTTAGTCTAAATTACACTGACTTAGAGTTTCAAACTCGTGTACATACTTTAAAAGAAAGTGAAATAAATAACTATTGCGAGTTTCATCGAATTAATAAGAGCTATCTTTATTCGTTTGAACTGRAGTCTGAAACCAAGTGGGAATACCAACAGTATTTTACCTCTACTAAAGATAGCCCCCTGCTAGTTGCGGTGATCCCACTGTTACAAGATCCCACGTTAAAAGTTGGCAACCATTTTTTTATTGCACACAATAAAGAAGATAACAATTACTATATATGGGGAGCAAGTGAGGGGCTAATTGTCAGTATTGATGACAACTTCCCAGTTTCTTATAAGAGCCGCGCTTCTGCCGAAGATAGTATTCAAGTTATTGCATCATTAAAAGGCATGGGGGATATCAGTATTAATAATGTTGACTTGGATGGTCTAAGTCTGGAGCAAGTTAGTGGCTATTCTTTTCACTCAGTTAAAAAAGGAATTGGTGAAATAGTTGTTTATACCGTTGGTTTTATAACTATACAAGTCGCACTTGGATATTTGGCATGGAAAACAAATTTGGGGTTGTTCTAGAATGAATTATAAGAAGAAGCTTAAAGTTGCGGCCATTTGCATCCTATCAACATCATGCATTATGGCTATATCTGTCGGTGCTAAGTATTTTATATTTGAACGTCCAAAGGTAATTGCTGAACAAAAAGAAGAAGAACGAAAAATTTTGTTGAAAACGTCACTAAGGAAAAAGGCAGATAAGAGTATCGAGGAGAATATATTAAAGTTCTGTGAGCGTCCTGATAGTAAAAATTCAATTCGTCTATTTACGTATTGGTTATATGGGCATCATCAACAATTTCCTGGATGGAAAACATTGGAATCATCATGCACTGATGGAACTTGCGATGCAAAACTGTCTTTATCAGAATCAGTAAATGACAAAATTTCAGCAGTCAATGCCATTCAATATATTCTCAACAAAATGAAAGACGATTCTTCTGGACTTAATGATTTTAAATATTCATTTAACAAAGGGTTTGATGAGGTTTTAATCAATAATTTCAATATAGAGTCTGAGCTTGATTTAAACATAGATGAGCAATGTGGCACTGTTATTCCTTATAGTAAAGATGTCTCTTTGTTAACGGAGCAATTATACGGAATCGTAGAGTTATATAAGAAAAATGAAATCTTGATTGAGGTGAAAGAACATCGTCATATTTCATATGCCCATCAAAAGATGGTAAAGCTAGATGAGCTATCCCAGAACCTATATGTACAGGAGCTCGATATATATGCGGGTGATCTTGAAGAGTTACGATCTTTCATTAATACGCTTAATGAGCTGTCACCTTGGTCGTGGAATTTGTACGGTTTTGAGTATCCGATAAAGGCTAAGAAAGCATTTACGGGATACAAAATGACTTTATTTATGTTGGTAAAAAAGTAAAGGTTACTATGGCTAGAAATAAAGGATTTACTCTATTTGAGCTTCTCATTGTAGTAGCTGTTATTGGAATTCTAGCAGCAACTCAGATGACATCTATTGCTCAAAAGACCAGGACGCGTGTGAACGAGCATGCAGGGATTCAAATTGCAAACTTAGCGATTGGCGTTAGATCAAAAGCACAAGACCCTATCACACCTCTGGCTGAAATAGGATATAACGATCTGCGAATGTTTAAGTTTCAGGAATGCCGTCCTGATATTCGAGACGGGGTGTTTATCAATGGCGCAATAGAAAACAATGTGGTGATAAATGGCATCCTTGAAGATGACGGTATTGCGGCTACACCAGCAGATGGTCAAGGCGCGCTAGATCCGCTTCTTTACCCGCGAATGACTCGCTTTATGGGGTGTGGGCAAAGGATGATTTTTCCTGATTCCGGCGTGATGTCTATTGGCAATACTCCTCTTGTACCTGAAGTATCGATACCAGATCCTGCTAATCCAGCAAATACCATTGTTTTACGTGAAGCTATACCTGCCGGTCAAGATGCTATGGTCTTACAAGATGGTGTGTTCACTATACGTGTTGATGTTGGTGGCTTTTTGAATGGTGATAGAGAAAACCGTGTTCGTCAGCTCTCTTCATTGGGTGTCGGCTTTGAGCAGACAATGTTTGCAAATCTGTTGAACGTACCAGATCAAGTACAGCTCTTTCCATATACATTAGATGAGATAGACGCTTTCCTCGATGACCGAACTAACGTCGGTGAGCAGTATATTGAAATTGATATTCCTATCCGACTCGGCGACTTTTTGCGTGCTGATGGTGGAG
>NZ_JAKJSW010000371.1:0-2448 GCF_050337375.1 Vibrio makurazakiensis
CCTTAATAGTGGCGCGCTCTGGAGGATTCGAACCTCCGACCGCCTGGTTCGTAGCCAGGTACTCTATCCAGCTGAGCTAAGAGCGCACGGTTTTCATTCTCTCAAATGAAGTTGTGAAATATATCACACTTTGTTTTCAATAAAACAAAAAAAAGGCCATAGGCCTGTAATGAATGGCGGTGAGGGAGGGATTCGAACCCTCGATGCGGCTACAAACCACATACTCCCTTAGCAGGGGAGCGCCTTCGGCCACTCGGCCACCTCACCTAATTCATTATTCTCATCACTCATTTCTAAAAATAAGAAAGAGAATGGCGCGTCCTGGAGGATTCGAACCTCCGACCGCCTGGTTCGTAGCCAGGTACTCTATCCAGCTGAGCTAAGGACGCACATTTACTTCTGTGTTTGCTTGCTAGTTCAAACGTGCAAGAAATGGCGGTGAGGGAGGGATTCGAACCCTCGATGCGGCTACAAACCACATACTCCCTTAGCAGGGGAGCGCCTTCGGCCTCTCGGCCACCTCACCGTCTTGCGGAGGCACATATTACGTTTTACCGAAAATATGTCAAACACTTTATTGAAAAAAACTAGACAAAAACACTTAACCGTTTGCAAATTAATCAAAGCGCTTGCAAATTAAACTTATTACATCTAATTCACGCTTTTTCCCTTAAATATTAAGGTGAAAGATTAGCAGTAGCTTATCGTTAAAAGCAGTTATCTGGTTCATTCATAAAAGCGAATTTACCCACAGCCCGAACAATACTACGTGACGAGCGATTTCGCTATAGCTTACCCCAACAAAATTACAACTATCAGGCTGAATGTTCAGATTTCAAACAGGCAACCCTACAACGCACCCTATAAACAAATTTTTGACGGCAGTAAGATCAAAAAAGGCTAGCAAATAAGCTAGCCTCTTGTTTACGCAATACGTATTAGTAGTTGCCAGGTGCAACGTTACCATTACCTTTTTCAGCTTGAATGCGCATGTAGATCTCTTCACGGTGAACAGATACTTCTTTAGGTGCGTTAACACCAATACGTACTTGGTTACCTTTAACACCTAGCACAGTAACTGTTACTTCATCACCAATCATCAGTGTTTCGCCAACGCGGCGAGTCAAAATTAGCATTCTTTGCTCCTTGAGTAATCTCTAAAATTATCTAGCTACGAGGGCATTATCTATCAAAAGTTATATTTTGGTAAACTATCTATTTAGTTTTTTAACCAAAATGTACTTCTTTTTGTTGATAATAGCTCGGCTCGTACGCTGTTATGTATGCATCATGAAGTATGTTAGCCGCAGCATCAACATGAATAGGTGATAAAACCAACATTAAGGATTGCGAACCAGCTGAATGATAAAAGACATCAATACTCTGTGCAGATAACAGTCCGTGTGAATTTGACGCAATTCCTTGTGCTTGATTACCTACAATAGTAAGTAAGCTAACATCTTCACTATTACGGATTTTCTCTTCAAAGACCAGTTCTAACTTTGCGCTTGCGTTGCGTTTAACAATAACGATTGCCTTTTCTGCATCCTGGATCACACATTGAGCTTCGATCCCCAACATACGACACAGGTCTATTAATATCGGTAGTTCAGAATTCAAAATACTCAGTTGAGTCATATCCCTTTGGATAGCAATACCTTGAATACGCTCACAAGGCTTATCTCCTACAACAAGGGTCCCCTCTCCGCCTTCAAAGCTAGAAAGCACCCTTAATGCAACATTGTGTTTCCAAGCATATTGAACACAAGGTAAATGCAAAACCTTAGCACCACAGCGCGCCATTTCTTCCATCGAAAGAAAATCAATAACTTCGAGCTTTTGGGAGTTACTTACAATTCGAGGGTCACATGTGTATATCCCATCGACATCAGTATAAATCTGACATTCTGTCGCATCTAATGCTCCCGCTAGCGCTACCGCACTAGTATCCGAGCCGCCTCGACCTAGTGTTGTTATATCGCCTTGCTCGTTCACACCTTGAAAGCCTGCAACAATCACTATGTGATCATCATTGAGCAACCTTAAGATGTTCTGAGTATCAATACTTCTTATGGTTGCATCGTTATGTAGAGAGTCGGTTGTGATACCAGCTTGTAAGCCTGTCAGTGACGTTGCCTTGTTCCCAAGTTTATTGATTGCCATAGACAGCAATGCCATCGACACTTGCTCACCAGCGGTAAGTAGCACGTCTAGCTCCCTAGCATTAGGGACAGAGTCAACTTGAGTCGCGAGATCCATCAAACGATTGGTCTCACCAGACATAGCAGAAACAACGACAACCATTTGGTTACCTTCATTTTTTGCTTTAATTATTTGTTTTGCGACTTCTTGAATTCGCTCTATCGAGCCAACAGAGGTCCCACCAAATTTTTGCACAATCACAGGCATTTTCACCAGTCCTCACCTTCCCAAGACAAATGTCTATAT
>NZ_JAKJSW010000372.1:0-2447 GCF_050337375.1 Vibrio makurazakiensis
AACTATCAGGTTGCTTAGTTGAGCGGAAGAAACCTTTACCATTGAAATTCGCGATCCAAAACCCTGAACTTTATACCCAAGAAATCGTTAAGCAGCTTGTTCAAGAGCTACGAATGAATATTGAAGGTGAAATTGTGGTAGGTAAGCCACTTAACAAAGCTAAACCAACTTTAATCGCTTCCCACGATTCCGCTAAGCTTCCAGAGCTGATTGATATTATGCTAAAAAAGTCGGATAACTTAATTGCAGATAACTTAACAAAAGCGCTAGGCGGGCATTTCTATATTCAAGCAGGGAGCTTCAATAACGGTACAGAGGCGATTAAACAGATACTATTAAGCARAGCATCGATTGATATACGTGATGCACAACTTGCGGATGGCTCTGGCTTATCACGAAACAACCGCATGACTTCCGATGATATGAGTAAGGTATTACGCTATATCTGGAAACATAATGACCAGTTAGAATTGATTGATGTTTTACCAACCTCAGGTAAGAGCGGAACGTTGAAATACCGTTCAAGCATGCGTAAAGCGCCAATTGAAGGACAAATTGTAGCGAAGAGTGGTTCACTGTATGGAAGCTACAACATGGCTGGCTATGGTCTTGATAAGCAAGGAAAGCCAAACAGCCTATTCGTACAGTTTGTCAGTGATTATCACCCACAAAAAAGGGACAGCGACGTTCCCGTCGTTGCCCCTATTGTGCAGTTTGAAAAAGCCTTTTATGAAGACATTATCAATTTTAGCCAAACACGCTGATATCTCGTAGCGCTAGACTAATTAAGTGAACGCATTGCTACGCAATACCGAGGAATGCGTTTACTACTGTGAAATAAATCCACATACCTGAAATATCGACAATTGAAGCTAATACCGGGCTCACTAGCACGGCAGGGTCAAGCTTTAATAACCTAGCGACTATTGGCAATCCGCCGCCAAGCACTGTAGAAATAGTTACTTGAATAAACAGAGCAACCGCTATCGCAAAAGCGATCATATTGATGTCGTAACCACCCGTCGACTGGTTCTCGCTAAACATCAGAATACGGCCGATCATCACCACAGCAATAGCCAGTGCTAAACATATTGCGACTCTAAACTCCTTCCACAATACGTTCACCCACTGACGTTTTTTCAACTCACCGGTAGCCAAAGCTCGTATCACTAATGTCGCAGCTTGAGTGCCAGTGTTACCACCAGCTGCGGCAATTACTGGCATATAAATAGCAAGCAAGACTAACTGACTGAGAATATCTTCATACTGAGCGATAATTAGCCCAGACACGATCCCAAGCAGCGCTAATGCGATGATCCAACCGATGCGCTGCCTAACGTGGCTCATTACCCCTGTAGAAAGGTAACCTTGTTGAGGCTCAACCTCTGAGTAGATCAGCCCTAGTTGGTGAGCTAGATGTCGAGAGCGCTTCTCAAAGCCCTGCTCTTCTAGCTCACTAAGTAAAGTCTGAATCGTACTAAGAGAGCATTGCCCAAGTATTAGCACTGCATCCTCAAGTGGCATACGGTTCAAGAGGTTAATTTGTTGTTTACGTCCATACTGCTTAAATGCATTAGATACAGCTTGGATGTCTCGCTCTGAATACAGAGCTTCAATAGATAAAAAAGTGTTGTTCATTACCGTCATGGCGAATCTCCCGATTGGCAAAGGTAACGACCATCAAAACAAATAGCATAGGATTATGCGCACCAAAAGCCTAAAGCTACTGGTGTGTTTACTTGTTAGAATCTAGTGTGTGGAAAAGAATTGAGGGGAAAACAAAGATACCCTACCCGAACGGCAGGATAATAGATCAATACCGAAACAGATTATTCTTCTCCATTCAAACTAGGAGGATGGTCGGTATTGTTCATAAAAATCTCCAGAATTACTGTCAATTTGACAGCGCGCATAGTGTAGCAATACGCGTTTAAAAACTTCGTCAACTTTCTGTCAATAAATAGGGGGCAATAAAAAAGGCACCCGTAGATGCCTTTTCGATGAATCATTGAAATTTAATATTACTTGATAGTAATACGAGCAAACTTACGTTTACCAACTTGGTAAACCGCAGTACCAGCTTCTGGTACAAACTTGCTGTCTTCAATCTTCTCGCCTTCAAGCTTAGCTGCGCCTTGCTTGATCATACGCATCGCGTCAGAAGTTGAGTTTACAAGACCCGCTTCTTTTAGAACGTTAGCAATTGGTAGACCAGCTTCGAATTCAAATTCAGGCATGTCTTCAGGCACTTGGTTTTTAGCAAAACGGTTTACGAACTCTTGCTCAGCTGCATCTGCATCCGCTTCACTGTGGAAACGTGCAATGATCTCTTTAGCCAGAAGTACTTTAACGTCACGTGGGTTCTTACCCGCTTCAACGCCAGCTTTAAGTTCCGCAACTTCTTCAAGTGGACGGAAAGAAAGTAGCTCGTAGTAGCTCCACATTAG
>NZ_JAKJSW010000373.1:0-2440 GCF_050337375.1 Vibrio makurazakiensis
TAAAAGTAACAGCATCAGAAATGCTTACGTTCTTACCTGTACGAACATGGTTCATCTTCATACCTTGGTTGTAAGTACCCGATACGATACGCATAAATGCGATACGGTCACGGTGCTTAGGATCCATGTTTGCTTGGATCTTAAATACGAAGCCAGAGAACTTTTCTTCTGTTGCAACAACTTCACGCTCGTTTGCTTGGCGAGTTTGCGGACCCGGAGCCCACTCAGTCAAGCCGTCTAGCATGTGGTCAACACCAAAGTTACCAAGTGCAGTACCGAAGTAAACAGGCGTTAGTTCACCAGCAAGGAAAAGCTCATGATCAAATTCAGGGCAAGCACCGATAACAAGCTCAAGCTCTTCACGTACACTTTCTGCAAGATCATCGCCTACCGCTTCATTTAGCTCAGGGTTATCCAGACCTTTGATGATACGAACTTCTTGGATCTCATGGCCATGGCCAGATTCGTACAAGATAGTTTCATCACGGTGAATGTGGTAAACACCTTTAAACTCTTTACCACAACCAATTGGCCATGAGATAGGAGCACAAGCCATACCGAGTTCGCTTTCTACTTCATCCAATACTTCCATTGGGTCACGAACATCACGGTCAAGTTTGTTCATAAACGTAACGATAGGCGTATCACGAAGACGTGTCACTTCCATTAATTTACGTGTACGGTCTTCGACACCTTTAGCAGCATCAATTACCATCAAACAAGAGTCAACAGCCGTCAAAGTACGGTAAGTATCTTCCGAGAAATCTTCGTGTCCCGGAGTATCTAGTAAGTTCACCAAACATTCGTTATACGGGAACTGCATTACCGATGTTGTTACCGAGATACCACGTTCTTTCTCCATCTCCATCCAGTCAGACTTAGCATGCTGGTTTGAGCCACGGCCTTTTACGGTACCCGCTTTTTGAATCGCGTTTCCGAATAAAAGTACTTTTTCGGTAATCGTGGTTTTACCCGCATCCGGGTGAGAAATAATGGCGAAGGTTCTACGCTTAGATACCTCACCAATAAATGGTGTATTTGACATGAAATGTGATCTTCTTTGAGGGCTAACCGTAAACAACCTAATTGTTTGTCCTAAAGTTAGCTAGGCGAATCTAATTGCGGCGTATTTTCCCTTATATTGACGCAATGGGCAACTTGTCTGTGAGTAAAGATTCATCAATAAGATCCCACTATGGGAATGAAAATATTATTGAAGACTAAACTATCAATAAATATGAGCTATAACTAAATAGATAAGGGATTTTGGTTTTAGGTATGACGAATACAAAAAAAATACATTCTTTAGCATTTAGGCAGGCAAAAACCGTTTTTTTGGTTTCAGTAGTTCTAGGTGTTTTTTTTAGTTTTTATCACATTTTGGTGGATCTTCATCAGGAACAAACTCGAATTGAAGAGCACTATCAGTTCAAGCTTTTACAAAATTACTCGAACGCAAGTCAGGCCGCATACCACTTGAACCATTTACTCGCAGAACAAGTGGCGTCAAGCCTGATGATGGATAATGCGGTTTATAGTGTCGAAATTGTCGATGATTTTGGTGACATCCTCACGAAAAAAGACAACGTCATTGAACAGCAAGATTTGATTAATCAAGTATTATCCGATTTCTTAACACCTACCTCGCCATTTTATAGCATCGAACTTCACCAACCAAACTCAAGTGTCGTTGTCGGTAAACTGAGTTTTTCCGTCAATGGTTCAAGTATTGCTGAAGCGTTTATTTCTAAATCTAGTCGGATACTGATTTTCGATTTAATTCGAAATGTGTTGCTCACTACAATCTTACTCGCCTTTTTTTACTACAAGTTGTCTAAACCTATTGTCACTTTGATTGAGTGGGTAAAGTCACTGCAAGATAGACAAACGGCTTTACCACTCCCTACCGCTCACCGACAAGATGAACTGAGTCGACTTGCGACTTCATTTCACAGCCTTTGGCAAGCAAGGGAAGCCGCCGAAAGTCAGCTAAACCAGTTGGCTTATTATGACACCCTAACAGGGTTAGCAAATCGTAGCCTGTTATTAAAAACCCTCAACCAAACCATCAGTGCAGCAGTTAAGTCGAATACGTCAGGTGCCTTATTTTATTTAGATCTAGACCGTTTTAAAACGATCAATGATTCTCTTGGGCATACGATTGGTGATCACTTAATTAAAGCGATTTCGATGCGTATTGAGGCTTGGGTAAAAGAAGGTGATCTCGCCGCTCGAATTGGGGGCGATGAATTTACAATCCTCATGCCGAATGTAAGACCAGAAGATGCGCCAGATATGGCAAAACAGCTACTCGCGCTAATTTCAAACCCCTACTCTATTGATGATCACCAACTGTATTGCACCGTTAGTATTGGGATCTCTGTTTTTCCATCCGTTGATGCCACCAGCATTGATGTACTGCGACAAGCAGATACCGCTT
>NZ_JAKJSW010000374.1:0-2423 GCF_050337375.1 Vibrio makurazakiensis
TACTTGCGGTATTCGACGTTAGGGCGACTAATCCGTGGACTGTACAAGTTCCAGAGAACAAGGCGTTTGCTTTTATAGACGAGTTTGATGCATCGCTAGCTCAAGCTTCTGGTCGATACGATTCTGGATCAGAGCGAGGTGTTGTTACCGTATTTATTGATCATTTGTCGCCTGCCGACATCGATGGGCAAGCATATTTCTTTGCGCCGATGTCAGTATCCAATCAAGGATCAGGTGTGTTTTTCTATTTAGCACAGTTTAAGTTTGATGTTCAGCGTAGCCGAGTCATTTTAAATGACAGTATATATCTGGGCGATAGGATTAAATTGGATGAGCTTAATATAGAACAAGGCCATGGTGTAGTGAGCTATTTTGAGCACTCACAAGGTCAAGCCATGGCTGAAGAACCGAAGAAAAGCACGGCAAAAACATTTGATTTTAATGCGCAACGAGTTGTTGAGCACTAAATGTTTATAGGATGCAATGTTTTGTTGTTTATGTGAGCTAAATTACATATTATCCTAATCAGATGATTGAAATTTAGACACCCGTTATTGGTTAGGTGTCTTCCAAACGGAGCTTGCGAAATGATTAACAAACGATTTTTTAAAACAAAAGATGAAGTAGAGGTGACTTTTGAGTTGGAAGCTCAAGAAGCCTCTTCAGTTTCGATTGTTGCTGACTTTTTAGAYTGGAAAGCAACGCCAATGAAAAAGTTAGCGAAGGGAAAAGTATATAAGTTTAAGACTCGCTTACCGAAAAACAGCCAGTTCCAATTTCGTTACTTAGTTGATGAGTTGCAATGGGTCAATGATGCGAATGCTGATAGCTATATAGCTAATGACTTTGGTGAAGATAACTGTTTAGTTTCAACTGTTCAGTAATAGGCTTAGCATAGCCTTGTAATCGACAACCGCTTCGTATTTTAGTTAACAGTGCTACTTAGTACTTGTTGCTGAACGAATGGCTACACCCTAAACCAGAGGCAAACGCTTCTGGTTTTTTATTGCTTATAAGTAATTGAATCACGGTTAATGATCCTGACAAATGTCATATTATGACATTACGTTGATGATTTATTGTGAATAAAAGCATATCCTCGGTTCTTTACCGTTGAAAAACTGTTTATTGTGTATTCAAAATTATTACCTACTTCCATAGCTGATGTCTCACCGCTTAAAAAAGCGGTCGCATTTAGCCTTCCGCTAGTTGCGGTCGTCGGTATTGCAATGAACTCATCCGATTCGAGTTTGCAAAAGACGATTGAACTGAATTTACCTGAATCCTCTGTGATTGAGTCGTTATTATCCCCAAGTACCTCTGTGGCAACTCCTCCTACGTTTGAGTATGAAATTAGCAAAGGCGATAGCCTGAGCGGTATTTTCACTCAGCTTGGCTTTTCATATCAGTCGATGATGAATGTGATGGAGACAGATCTTAACTTTCTAGCGCTTGATACGCTCAAGCCTGGTAACCAATTAAGGTTCTGGAAAGATGAGGCAACAGGAGAGCTCAGTAAAATGGAGCTCGTGTTCAACGCCGCAGATAAAGTCGCTTATCATCGTTTAGATGACGGTAGCTATGAATATGAAGATATTTCTATTCCTGGTGACTGGCAACAATTTGCTTTGGTTGGAGACATTCAAGGAAGCTTCTCTACGTCAGCAAACAAGCTGGGGCTGAGTAGTGTAGAAATTGACCATGYTGTTTCACTGCTTAAAGACAAGCTGAACTTTAATCGCGACCTACGTGCGGGTGACAAGTTTGAAGTTGTACAAAAGAAGCAATTTGTAGATGGCGTGGCAACAGGCAAGCGAGAGATTGAAGCCGTCAAAATCTTTAATCGTCAGCGAGAACTGACAGCGTATTTACACAGTGATGGTCAGTATTACGATGCAAATGGCGACAGCTTACAACGTGCTTTCCAACGTTATCCTGTTAGTCGAAACTGGCGTCTCAGCTCGCACTTTAACCCTAAGCGCTTACACCCTGTAACTGGGCGTGTCAGCCCACATAACGGAACAGACTTCGCTACGCCGATTGGCACTGCAGTTATGTCTACGGGTGACGGTAAAGTTATCATGACTCGTAAGCACCCATACGCGGGTAATTACGTAGTAATTCAGCATGGTAGTACTTATAAAACGCGTTACTTGCACTTAAGTAAAATTTTGGTGCGCRAAGGACAGAAAGTTTCTCGCGGACAAAAAATTGGCTTATCGGGCAACACCGGACGCGTAACAGGTCCGCATTTACATTATGAATTGATCGAACGTGGCCGCCCTGTTAACGCAATGAAGGCAAATATTCCAATGGCTAACTCTGTATCGAAAAAAGAGAAAGCTGCGTTTATTGCTAAGCGAGATGAAGCGGACAAATTACTTAAAGCACAAGAAATTAAGCAGGGATCCGAAGCTTAGTCC
>NZ_JAKJSW010000375.1:0-2412 GCF_050337375.1 Vibrio makurazakiensis
TACGACCACTGGGTAGTAGGTTAGCCACCCATGCTCTTTGAACAAAACCCCAAGAGTGAGTAAGACAATTCCTGCAGAGCCACTGATCCATGCGAGTTGCTTAAGCTCTTTGATTTTAGCCTGAGAGCCAGAAAATATACGCAGTGCGAAGATTGCTGCCAATGCTACCCCTACCGTCTGTAACCCAAACTTATTAATGCCGAAAAAAACAGCAAGTGGATAAGCAAAGATAACCAGAGCGGTAAGTGCAGTGAGCCAAGATCGCATTACGCGTCTTTCAGTAATTCAACCACGGACTCAACAACGTCATCGACGGTGCGTACCGCTTTAAATTCATCAGGTTTGATTTTTTTGCCCGTCACATTTTGTAAGTGAACAACTAGATCAACAGCATCAATGCTATCGAGATCTAAATCCTGATATAGGTGAGCTTCTGGAGTGATATCGGCAGCGTCCAGTTCAAATAACTCAATGAGTGCATCTTGTACTTGCGCGAATACGTCTTGTTTATTTACTGCTGTCATAACAATTCTTTTATTTACTGGTTTGCGAAGAGATGTAGTTAGCTAGGTTTGCTACCGAGGCAAAGTGTTGACGCGTATTTGAGTCATCAGCATCAATAACAATGTTGTACTTTTTCTTGATGGCTAAACCGAGTTCAAGAGCGTCAATAGAGTCTAACCCTAGACCGTCGCCAAACAGTGGCGCGTCTGTTTCAATTTCATCAATAGACATATCTTCTAGGTTTAGTGCGTCAATGATTAGCTGCTTTAGTTCGTTATGTAATGTATCCACTGTAACCTACTTCTTATTGGTAATATGGCAATCGTCGGAGAATATAACATCTGCTAGGTGACTATTTAAACGTCTAGCCGCGATCGTTAAATTGTTCGATTGATTTATAAAAGGCTCAGTCTCTATAGTACCTTTCACTTCGATATGAAAAAAGGGTTTCGTTTTTGGTACTTGGTACCATTTTTTCTCTTTTGTGAGAAAACTAGGCGAAACGGTTATATTTACAACTCTTAAATCAGCAGCAGTCCGCGTTGCAATTTGAGCAGCTCCACGCTGTAAGCTAGGCTCAACCCCTGGTGTTGTCCGAGTTCCTTCGGGAAATATCAGTAATACATTCCCTTGTTTGAACTTTTCAGTGCATCGGTCCATTAAATCGTCAGGGCTGTTATTTGGGATGTAACCTGCAGCTTGCACGATACGCTTCATAAATGGATTCGACCAAATAGCTGTTTTTACGAGGCAATCGCATTGAGGGAGTTGAGAAGCAATCAGTACGTAATCAATAAGGCTAGGGTGGTTGGCAATAATAAGGCAACTACGGTCTTGTCGTAGTAGTTCGCCCCCCGAGATTTTATAGTCAATCGCACCGGTAAATCTCATTATTCGACAGAACCAATCAAAAGAGACTTGTATGAGTTTCTGTACTTTAAGTTCGGTCGTGACACCTGCTGGATTCGTGAGTGCAATAAGGGGAATGATGACAAAACTAAGAAATAGCCCACCAAGGCCAAAAATGCTGAAGCAGAGACCGGTAGCGAAAACTCGCCAGTATTGATTGAACTGCCTCATCATGAGCAGTTATTCCAGTGCCAACTTTGGTTTCGACCTTTTATAAGCCAAGAGCCTGAGCGTTGAACTAGGTGGTTTAAACACTGCAACCCTTGGGGGAGCGACGTTATAAATGCGTCAGTTGCGTTTGACTGGTTATTTGTTGAAACTGAACGTTGAAGAGAAAACTGGTGACCGGATGTTAGCACCAGGCCTAATGCATAGTCTGCAAATTCAAGCGTTTCAAATGGACGATATTCATTGGGAAGCGGTTGGTCAAAATCGATCACTAGTACCCGATGAGAAGGGTTTTCTGACAAATATATAAGCCCATCAAGTAGCGCGTTATGGAAAGTATCTTCACCACCGGCAATAGAGGTGAGAGGAATTGGGCGCTTGGCTGCAATCGTGGTTAGTCCTGCGGCTGTGTTATGTACAGACTGTGCGAAAGCCATCGGCGAGGCATCTTCACCCTGCAGGATATTATCTATTAGAGTAACCGTTCTATGTAGCTCTCCGTGACGACTTGCAAACACCAAGTAATCAATTTCTTGATTCGTGACCACACTTAAAGCCGCTTGTACTGCTAATTTGCTTTGCACGCTCATACGCCTGCGCATCATCGGTGGTATACCGCTGACGTCAATTTTCCCTTCAGTTGGCCACATCTGAGTTTTGGCCCATTGTTCCCAATCTGCTTGTTCAGTTAAACCTAATGATTGGGCATTCCAACTTTCAATATTAAAGGTCATTAATTGTGAGTGATTTGACATAGGATATTGATTTTATTTAAGTCTAATTGAATACTGGCAGTTTTATATATCAAGAATACTGAGGAAATTATATGAA